>CAYNMM010000129.1:0-2814 GCA_964398355.1 uncultured bacterium | reverse complement strand
GGTAAGGTTATTCATAGGGCAAACCGCGATCCAGGAAAAACCCATCAGGAATTGGGTTATGAGTGGATTAAGGAGTGTCTTTCGCAAATATTCGGCGAAGATATGGCCAAAGAACTTGCCCTTTTTGCCCTTTATCACCACTTTAACCCCAAAAATCACCCTGAACTCAATGTGCGAGACCAAAACCGTAATGACCTGCTACTTGTCGCACACGCCGATAACCTCTCATCAGGCGAACGTGAACAAACTTATATTGAAAAGTTCAATTCCTCACAATCTCTAACTTCTGTCTTCTCTTCTATAAAACTTGAAGGGAAACCTGCACCGACTCCAGTTTCCTATCAAATAGGACACCTGAGCGACCGCATATTCTACCCTAAGGGAAATGTTGAACTCACACCAAAGGATTATCAAAAAATCCTAAACGACTTTGAAAATGCGCTTAAAGAAAAAAGATTTGACCCCGACACACTTTTAAGCGTGCTCGAAAACCATTTTTCTTTAATCCCCTCTCATACAGCAGAATTTGGTGGAAAAGGCACGGATGTTTCGCTTTTTGACCACCTTAAGACCACTGCTGCAATCGCATTGGCAGGTTACAATTACCTTATTGAAACACACAAAAATGAAAAATTCTCACAAATCCCAATTGACGAAATCACTGACACAAGGACCAAACGCTACATGTTCATCGGCGTGGACATATCCGGTATCCAGAATTTTATCTACACAATATCATCCAAAGGTGCACTCAAACTTCTAAGGGCAAGGTCGTTTTATATTGAAATGTTACTTGAGTTTATTGCTATGCGGATTTTGAAAGAGTTGAATCTCTATCGCACAAATCTGCTCTTTCTCGGAGGCGGTAATTTCACTATTCTTGCTCAAAATACAGAAAATGCCCGAAAGCTGACCGATCTTATCATCCACGATTTCAATGAGAGACTTTTTGACGAACATCAGGGCAGTCTCTGGCTCGTTCACGATTTTGTCGAATTTGAGGGCGAAGTCTTCATGATTTCACAAAATAAAAAAGGTGGCAATAAAGTAACAATTGCAAGTGTGCTTGAAAAACTCAATGAGAACCTTGCGATTAAGAAGAATCACAAATTTGAGTCTTTTGATGAAGATAAAGACAGGATTTTCAATCCCGGAGAGGCTGAAGGTACACGCGAATGCAAAATTTGCGGTATAGAGAAAAATGTTGAAACTCGGAGAGTAGGAGATGAAGAATTTGATGTGTGTTTGACATGTTACGATCTTTATCAACTTGGCAATATTATCCACAAGGCAAAATACATTGTTTACAAGCCCAAAGGGAAACCAAAGGAAAAACTTGGAGAGATTTCCATCTATCGCGGTGAAAAACTGGTGCTTTCAGATAAGCCGATTGACGGTGAATATGTATGGATTATCAATCCCTCAAAGGATGAGTCATTTGAATATGGGACAACCCTTTATCTCGGAAATTACCCGCAAAAGGGGCGAAATTTCGACCCTGACATAAAAGAACCAGACGCACCGCCATTCAGTTACTTCGGGGCAAAGCTCGTTGGAACGCTCAGAATGGATGTTGACAATCTCGGATACATTTTCTCAAAAGGCTTGCCAGCGGAAAAGCGTTCAATTTCAAGACTCGCTACACTTTCGAGGTTTTTTAACCTGTTTTTCAGAAGGTTTATCAACGACATAGCCAAGGGGGAGCTTGGTGAGGGTATCGAGCAATTTTCAGTTGTCCATCCCGGCGAGTCTGCACCCCGTGAGGCAGTGATCGTTTATGCTGGTGGCGATGACCTCTTTATTGTAGGTGCATGGCATGATGTAATTGAGATGGCGTTCGACATCCGCGAAGCTTTCCGCAGGTTTGTCGGCGGAGACCATATAACAATTTCAGGCGGATTTGCGCTCAACCATGTGAAACACCCGATCCATCTCTTTGCAAAAGACGCCGGTGAAGCTGAAAGCGTTGCAAAAGACATTAACGGAAAGGATGCTTTTACTGCCTTTGGCAGAGTAATGAAGTGGAATGAGTGGAAGTTTTTGGTATATGGTGATGAAAGTTTTCTTTTAAGTATCAGGAATGGGTTTTACGGCGGAGTTACAAAAAAGGACAAAGAGCATGGTCATGAGGATGAATTGGAAGAGTCTCATTTGCCTCGCGGTGGTAAATTCGGATCCTTGCCAAGGGGCTTAATTTATAATCTTATGCACATTTCAGATGAACTTTACGAAAAAGGGGTAAAACTCCGACCATTTGCATTACTTGCGTATATGATTAGTAAACACAGGGGGGTAGTAAACGGAAAATCAAAACCTCTGAAAGAAATAGATCCATTTAAGGATTGGACAAATCTCATCAAATCATACGAAATTATAAGAAATCTCAAACCAGCCCTTATGTGGCTGGATTTACTTGTAAGGGAATAAGAAAAGTTGAGGAGGTTTTATGTATGTGCGATTATAGTAATTTCTGGGATGATCTCACGAGTTTGCCTCAAGAAAATATCGTTGATGAATTGGTGGAACTTTTTGGTAAATATAATTTGCTAAATGAAAACGGAACTCCCAAAGAGACACCACATTTTGAGCTTAAAGGATGGTCAAATAATTATTTCCATGACAGTGGCTGCAAAGAGTTAGCAAAACATATAATAGCAATTGCTAACACTCTCATAAAAAATCCTTTTGAAAATGCTATATTTGTTATTGGTATTGATGAAAAACGCCCGCTTCATGAATTACCATACGAAAATGACAGTAGAATCGATAGGCTAAATGTATTTTCTATCGATATCGAATCAAGATTTGTGAATA
>CAYNMM010000128.1:0-48582 GCA_964398355.1 uncultured bacterium | reverse complement strand
GTGCCAAAGAACTCTGCATTCTCAAGGTCGATGGTTGAGAGTTTGCCTGAAGGTTTGTCGTATTTGAAAAAGGCGTTGAATGGACCTGTGACGAGGTGCATGTGCTTTGAATTGGGGATAAATACCATGAAGCTAAGAATCAGGAGGATATGCGTCCACCAGAAGAAGTGAAACCCGAAGGTTGAGGGAGGCAGGAAAGATGCGAGGAATTTACCAAAGAACGGTTTTTGCTCTTCAAGTCCGAGGCTGATGCCGAAACCCTCCATGAGGAGGTATGAAATCATGAGACCGGCAATGAGTAGGATCACAATAGTAGATTCAAGCTGGGGGCGTTCCTTTCCTCTGGGGTGGACGATAACACCTCTTTCTTCAGGTGGATGAAGGAGTGAAGGTGGTTTAAGAACGTATCTTCTGAAAGCCAGACCAAGAATGCCGACGAGGACGAGGAGTGCGATGGCATCCACGATGTTAGTGTAAACACGGCCAAAACCTCCTCTGAAGATATAGAGATGTTCGGAATATCCGGATAGTACGTGATTAATTGTGACGAGAGCAAAGAATACGAAACCCCAGAATACAAAAGTGTGTAGTAAACCTGTCCAAGGCCTATCTCTCAGTGTACATCGCTGGCAGAATACATGTACGATAGCGTACCATAATCTCCGTGGCCAATTATCAGTCCGTCTGTCCGGTTGTCCCTTTTTTACAAGGAGATATCGAATGTAGAAAGCCTTAAAGGATAGATATACAGCTATGATTATTACGATAGTCAGTATAATTTTTTCAATTAAACTGAGCATAAATCACCTCCAGGGTGTTTTTTTTACTGACTGACTGGTCATCATAAGTTTAAAAAACCAGCTTTTTAAAATCTTCTTAACCCTCATTTAAATCCCACGTGTAAACAAAAAGATAAAAATCCCGAAAAGTTTTGATCAAAGCTAATTTTATTCAATAGTGAGCACCACAGTACCTGTGTCAACAGTCTGCCCCTTCTGAACTTTCAATTCTTTGATTATCCCATCACGGGGTGCCTTTATTTCATTTCTCATTTTCATAGCTTCGAGGACAAGAAGTGGGGTGCCCTTTTCCACTTTCTGGCCAGTTTCAACCATTACGTCCACTATGAGACCTGACATTGGGGATTTTACTTTCATTGGGCCACTGATTTGTGCTTTACTCCTTGCTCCTGACCGTCCAACTGATTTTACAATATTCAGTTTATGTGTTACATCAGGCAGTTTTACATCTATTTCACCGTTGCCTTTGTGTTCTACATGAAATATCAAGGGGCTATTGTCAAGAAATGCGACATAGGTTCCCCGGTCATCAAGAGGTATTAATTCTGCCTCGTGCTGGTCACCGTTGATTATGATCTTTTCTGTGCCATTTTCATTAATAATTGTCACTTCGAATCCTTCAGATTCAAAATCAACCCAGTATTTCATTTAAGCCTCCTTTGAGAGCAAGTTCTCTACCAATGATCTTCCATTTACTGTCAGGTTTACATTCCCCTTTTGACGGTTTCTGTATGGATATCGATGACTTCGAAGAGTGCACAAGTACACCAGCAATGGCAGCTTCTTTCTTTCTTTCGATGCTCGAGTAATGAAATTCATTCAAAAAGCCGGTATGGATATCACCGCGGCGGAATCTTTCATCATTGATAATTTTCTTATGGAAATCTATGGCAGTTTTAATACCAAATACAATATATTCATTTAATGCTCTTTCAAGCCGGTTAAGGGCCTCTTCCCGATTTTCTCCCCAGGCGATAAGTTTTGATAGCATAGGGTCGTAGTAAATGGGTACCTCATAGCCCTGATAGACGCCGGAGTCCACCCGTATGTAAGGTCCCTGGGGTTCTCTCAGGAATTTAATTATGCCAGGAGATGGGAAAAAATTATTTGCAGGGTCTTCTGCGTAAATTCTTGCCTCTATGGCCCATCCTCTCGGCTCGATATCTTTTTGAGTGTATCCGAGTTTTTCACCCATAGCGACTCTTAACTGTTCTTTAACCAGATCCATGCCCAATCTAACCTCAGTGACAGGATGTTCAACCTGTAAACGAGCATTTACCTCTAAGAAGTAAAAATTAAGGTCATTATCGACAAGGAATTCAACGGTTCCCGCATTGTAGTATCCGGCTGCTTTGATGAGCTCAACAGCGGCTTCTCCCATCTCTTTCCTTTTCTGGGGTGTCATAATCGGGGATGGAGATTCCTCGATAATTTTTTGATGCCTTCTTTGGATGGAGCATTCTCTTTCGCCGAGATAGACGACATTGCCATATTTATCGGCAATAATTTGCATTTCCACATGACGTGGATTTTCGATGAATTTTTCAATGTAGATGGTAGGATCACCGAAAGCACCAAGAGCCTCAGCCTGGGCTAATTTGAAAGCCGATGAGAATTCATCTTCACTTCTGACGACACGCATGCCCTTACCGCCTCCACCCATGGCTGCTTTTAGAAGTACCGGGAATCCGATTCTACGTGCCAGTTCTATCCCCTCTTCCACAGAAGATATTCCCTCTTTTGATCCGGGCACAGTGGGTACACCAACTTTTTGAGCAAGCTTTCGTGCCTGAAGTTTGTCCCCCATGAGTCTCATGGCTTCCGGGGGGGGTCCAACGAAAATCAAACCTGCATTGATAACCTTCTCAGCAAAATCGGCATTTTCCGAAAGAAAACCGTAACCAGGATGTATCGCATCAGCACCTGTATTTTTTGCGATTTCCACAATCTTATCCATATTCAGATAACTCTTCTCACTCTCAGGGGGACCTACACGGTAAGCTTTATCGGATAAAATTACATGAAGGGCATTTCTATCTGCATCGGAATAAATCGCAATATACTCAATCCCCATATCCCTCGCTGTCCTGCCAATCCTTATAGAGATCTCCCCTCGATTTGCCACAAGAAGACGTTGAATCATGAGAATATACTAAAACATGCCATTATTTACTGTCAAATGTATCACAACTGATGAGTCTCCACCTCCATATTTTCGGGTGTGATTCGGTGGGAAAATTATTGGAATGAAGAATTCCCCTCGAAGACTTTGTTTTTACTGATTATATGATATTTTCTCAAAAAACTATTTCATATTTCTTATATAATATCTTGACAGATTTATTGATTAAAGTTATTTATATTTTATAATACAATTATTATGGAGGTTAAAAATGAAAGTCATGGAGTTAAGGGAAATTCAGGCATTGAACACGCTGGTTTTTGAAACTTTGGGTCAGCCTGAGAAGGAGAGAAAATTCAAGTTTAAATCCCTCAAGCGCTGGGGATTGAATCTTATTTCAGGAAAGAAAGGGGGTAAAGAAACTTACTTTGTTGCTGAGTTTGGGAAGCATCGTACCGGTGACGTTTATGAAGAAGGTGGCGTGAGATATGAAGTGGACGAAATTCTCTACGAAATGCCCAAAGATAAGGAACTATTTGCCCATATAGAAATGAGAGATGGGAGAGCGTATCTTGTGGGGCAATTAAGAGAGGGGAAAGACAATATAGAAATTCTACGGTTACCGGCTGCATCCCTGTTACTTGCTTTCTTCAAAAAACATGGATTGCATCACCTGATAGAGGCACTCAAAAATGTGGGCACAGCAACGGAACTTGTAAAGCAGAGAGGACAGGAGGGGAAACCCTATCCATTTGAAAAGTTGCCCAACGTCGCAAGAAGGTTTTTAAGGGAGGCTAAGAAAATAGAACGTGAGGCTGGATTTGGAAGGGTAGCTCTTGCTTATTTTGGTGAAAACAAGGATGGAGATGCAAGATTTAGAGTTTCATGGCTGTTACCTACTATAGCGCTATTTGAAATAGATATTGCAGAAAAAGCCGATAAAATCCTTGCTGCATTTAAATAGCATGAAAATTCTAACACATACTCCACTCATATTATCTCCAAAAGGGTTCCTGAGAACTGGATCGGGTAAACTCTATATTTCAAGCAGTATTGTTACTGATGCGATTGCCTCATCATTTGTATATTATTACATAAAAAAGGATTACGAAATCAAATCAATTGTAAGCAAGCACCTTCTCGAAGATAAATTGTGCCTGAATGAAATTGGTACTCGTGTCAAAGATATGATTTTTAAAAAATACAACTTGGGTAGAATTTTCTATACCGTCGGTGACTCACTTCCGGCAGATGGTAGAATTTACAGAACTTTAGTCAACGTTTTTGATCTGAAAAAGAAAGAAGAGGTAGATTCGTTTAGTGTGGAGGTCTTTGAAGGTGTAATTGATATTTCTATAGATGAAGAGTTTACAGACCTTATCCGTCCCGCATCGCATTCTTTTGTTGAGGCAGTGCTTAGAATGGAAAAGGAATTGTTGGAAGACCATCCGCTTGTTAGTTCGTTTTATAACCCGATGCTGAATGAAATTAAAAAATGGGATATTCCCTTGAGACTGGGTCTATGGACAAAGGATGGATTCCGTGGGGATCTTCTTTTTTTCTGGAAAGTCAAGGATATCAGGGAGAGGATTTTGAAGGAATTCAAAGTTGATGTAAGGCCATCGAGAATTCTGATATTGCCATTAGAGGGGGTATCTGCAGGATGGGGAGAATTGAGAAGAAAGGAGGTGTGAATCATGGCAGAGAAGAAAGTACTAAAAAAGGATGATAAAAAAATGGCGGAACTCAATAGAGAACTGAGAAGCTATATAACCCAGATAGAAGCTCTTAGAGTAAACATTTCTAATATAGATGCTATGATTTCCGAATACAGAGCCACTATTACAACTCTTCAAAATTTGAAGGACCTTGGAAAGGGCAAGGAGGTTCTGTTACCTGTCGGAAGGATAGCGCAGGTTAATGCAAAACTCGAAGATATTACCAAAGTAGTTGTTAATATTGGAAGCAGTATCTCTGTCGAACTTACCTTTGATGAAGCTGTAAAACAGATAGAGAAAGAAACAGCGGCACTACTTCTCCTAAGGCAGGCACTCGAAAAGGCGATGGTAGATCTTTATGCAAAAGTTGAAGAGCTCACGCAGAGGATCAGAGAGCATGGACAGGCGGAGGCAAAAGGTGAAAACAGTTCAAAGAAGTGATGTAATTGTTGAGTTTCTGAAGAAATTGCCTGAAGGAAGAAAAATTTTCTACAGGTTGGGAAACATCATGATAGAGGTAACCAGGGACGAAGCAATAGAGCTGCTCCTTAAAGAAGAGAACAAACAAAAGATTGATAAGGAGGTAAAAAAATGAAAAAGCCAGCTTCAATTCTTGTAGGAATAACTATACTTGCTTTGGTACTTGGATGGGTAATAGGAGGATTCTTCACCAGCACGAATGTTTCTAAGGTGCTTGCATCCATTCCAGCATCACCTATTGTAGTAGATGCAAAGTACAACAAGACCAATCATACGATTGAGTATTCTATGCTTAATCCTGGAGGTACTACACTCACCATAGTTCAGGAGTCATTTGTTTTTCAACCCGGAAAGGAGAGTAAGGAAAAGAGTTATATAGTGTCAAACATACCTGTAAACGTTAAGTTACTTCCCGGGATTGTTACAAAAGTAGAATTGAAGTTAAAAGAGGGAACCGAAGCCCTGCACTTTGGGGATGTGGTTCTCGCGACGTTTACTTATACTCATCCTCTATCTCCTGACTTGTACACTGTGGTTCATCCATTCACCATGGGGCAGGCAAAATCTTCTACACCACGAGGGCGTAAAACCGGTTCAAAGAAACAGGTGGGAGGTAAGAAGAAATGAGAGGTGAGAGAACTCTGTGGTGGATTTTCTTTATAATCTTTATTGCGTTTCTCGTTCTTGGGGCGCTTTTCTTCGCGGCGACCATTATAGAGAACCCCGTGGCAGCATCTTTCTTCCTTGGTTTAACGGGATTCTGGTTATTTGCCAACAGACTCATCTTTGGATTTGCCGGGATAACAAATACTGCACACACAATTGCAAAAGGTGAAGAGGTTGATAGGGACAAACTGGCGGAACAATCCAGAGAACCTGTTGAGAGAGTTAAAGATTTGAGTCTTGTCTCCCTCTTAATCCTTTGGAGGAATTTCCTTGAACCCTACAGATATGCCTATTATCTCGCATTTTTCCTCACTTTTGTAATATCAATGCTGTTTCAACTGAATATCATACAGTCGTACGTTGGAGTTGTAGCTAAAGGGTTTATGTTTGGGGCCTCTGTACCAACATTAATCGTCCTCGGATTGGATATCTTCTCAAGAGCATACATGGTGGAGCTGGTAAAATTGGCTGTGGAAAAGTAGGAAGTTGACCTGTGGGCTCCCTCCCAATGGGGGTGGTGGATGGGGCCTTATTGGATTTTGTATCTGCCTTTATGATTTTCTGAATCTATGGAAGGATTTTCCCCCAACTGGTGGTCTTTAATTTGTTAAATTGATATAAAAATTTTCCTCACCAGGTATCAGAAAAGTTGGCTTTGTGGCGATTCTTTAAGAAGTGTGAAACGAGTTCTGCTTTCCTTGACTGTGTTTAAAAAGGTAAAGTATAATTGGAAACCCGAAATTCTCAATAGAAGGAGGCGTAACTTTGAAAAATTTGAGATGGAGAGTTGCAATAGTTGTGGTCTTGTTAATCGTTGCACTCTGGAGTCTATGGCCTACCATCAGGTATTACTCTATGTCGCCCCAGGAAAGGGCCAAGTTGCCAAGGTCAAAGCTGGCGAGTCTGCAAAAAAGGGCGCTTAATCTGGGATTGGATCTCCAGGGTGGAATGTATCTTTTACTTGAAGTTGATAAGTCAAAATTGTCGCCTGAAGAAGCCAAGGGAGCTGTTGATCGTGCAATAGAGGTTATACGTAACCGTGTGGACCAATGGGGTGTTTTTGAACCTTCTATTCAGAAGGTGGGTGAGGATAGGATCTTAATCCAGCTCCCCGGTGTACTTGACCGTGAGCGTGCGAGAGCACTCATTGGTAAAACAGCGCTCCTTGAGTTTAGGCTTGTGGCTCCGGATAACCTGATCATGGAGACTTTGCAAAGGATTGATAGAAAACTTGCAGCTTCTGATACAACTGACACACTCTCAAGACCGTTTACTTCACTTCTAAATTCATATCGTGGGAATATTGTAGTTCCTGAGGACAATGTGAAAAAAGTTGAGGAGTTGCTGAAGGATCCACGTGTAAAAGAGGCCATCCCCAAGGGTTACACATTCATGTGGGGTAAATGGTTTGAATCCAATGGTCAAAAGTTTAGATCTCTTTATCTTGTAGAATCCAAGCCAGAATTAACTGGAGCCTATTTAAAGAATGCAAGACACACTATAGGCTCAGCTTCTGACCCGAACATTGCTAATCAGCCAATAGTTTTACTTCAGTTTAACAGGAAAGGAGCGGCAAGATTTTCAGAAATAACGGGGAGGAACGTCGGTAGGAGACTTGCTATTGTGCTTGATGGGATTGTCCAATCTGCCCCTGTAATCAGGGAGAGAATCCCGTCGGGTAACGCTCAGATTACCGGTATTGGTTCCATTGATGAAGCGAAGGAGCTGGCCGTTATCCTCCGAGCTGGTGCTTTACCCGCTCCGGTAAAGATTATAGAGGAAAGATCAGTTGGACCACTTCTCGGACATGACTCTATCAGGAGTGGTATCCGTGCTTTGATTATTGGTTTTGTCCTCGTTGTTGTTTTTATGGTAATTTATTACAGTTTATCTGGTATCGTGGCAGATATCGCTTTGATTCTGAATTTGATTTTTATTTTTGCCCTTCTCGTTGGATTCCATGCAACGCTTACCCTTCCCGGACTCGCTGGAATTATTCTCACAGTTGGTATGGCGGTTGATGCTAATGTTCTAATATTCGAGAGAATCAGAGAGGAGTTAAGAGCCGGTAAAACGCCAAAGATGGCAGTTAATGCCGGATATTCGAGAGCTACAGTTACAGTTTTTGATGCAAATGTCACAACGTTAATTGCTGCACTTGTTCTTTACAAGTTTGGAACTGGTCCGATTAGAGGTTTCGGTGTGACACTTTCGATAGGTATCATTGTCAGCTTCTTTACTGCTATTTTTGTAACAAAGATTATTTTCGATTATTTCTTGACCGTTAAGAAAGTCAAATCAATCAAAATCTGAGGAGGAAAAAATGGAAGTTTTTAAAAATCCTAATTACGATTTCATCGGATTCAGAAGAAAGGCGTTTATTATTTCTGGAACCTTAATTTTACTTGGAATTATTTCAATAATTGCCCACGGTGGGCTGAAATATGGTATTGATTTCACCGGTGGAACCCTTGTTCAAATAAAGGTTGAAGGTAAGGTAGCCGATATTTCACAGATAAGAAAATATGTGAAAGAAGCGGGTATCCCTGGTGCGGAGATTCAGAATTTTGGTGATAAGAGTACGTTTCTTGTGAAGTATAAAACCACAGTGAAAGAGGATCCTGGCGATCTTGTTAAATTCCTGAGCAAGAAACTCGGTACTAAGGTTATTCTTGAGAGAACTGAAAGGGTTGGTCCGCGTGTGGGGAAGGAGCTCCAGCGGAAAGCATTGGAGGCAATTTTAATAGGATTGCTTTTAATGCTGGTTTACATCTGGATCCGATTTGACCTCAAATTTGGCGTTGGATCTGTACTCGCTCTATTCCACGACGTTTTCATTACTATTGGTATTTTCTCACTTTTGAACAAGGAGATAACAATTTCAATAATTGCAGCCTTACTTACCATCGTGGGTTACTCCATCAATGACTCCATTGTTGTCTCTGATAGAATTCGTGAAAATATGAGAAAGTACGGAAAGATTAAACCTCGCATTGATAAACTTATCGAAACATTTAACCGTAGTATAAATGATACTATTTCAAGGACAATAATAACTTCATTCACAACCCTGCTTGTGTTAATCGCCATTCTCATTTTCGGTGGTCCTGTTATATTCAACTTTGCACTGGCCATCACAATTGGAATTGTTGTGGGAACTTATTCCTCTATCTATGTAGTTGCCTCACTGGTTGTTGAGTGGGAAAGCTACATGGCTAAAAGAAGAAAGAAAAAGTGAAAATTGGAGTTACAGGAAATCCTAAAAAGAGGGAAATAGGAAGAATCTTAAAAGAAATAAAGGAGATTGTACCGGGGGAAGGCCTTATTTTCGATGAGGAGCTTTCCCCCTTTCTTGATTCCGGGGACAGGCGAGTCGCGATCGAAGAACTTTCAATGTATGCTGACGTTTTACTCTCTTTTGGGGGTGATGGGACTTTATTGAGAACAGCGAGATATTCCCACGGACTTCCTATAGCGGGTGTGAATATCGGTGCTCTCGGGTTCCTTACTGTTTTCAGAGTGGATGAGGTTAGCAAACTCGTAAAGAGCATACTCAATAACAATTTTAAAATAGAAGAGAGAATGGTATTGCGTGCATATCGACCGGACAAGGCAGAGGAGTTTATTGCTCTAAACGATATTTCTATCCGTGTTACCGGTTCATCGAGGATGATCGATATAGAAGTTGAAACTGGTGGGGAGTTACTCAACAGGTATCGGGCGGATGGCGTGATAGTTGCGACTCCCA
The DNA here is from genome assembly GCA_964398355.1 of uncultured bacterium. Lineage (GTDB taxonomy): Bacteria > Hydrothermota > Hydrothermia > B15-G9 > WFZT01 > WFZT01. Next base: position 39,048 of record CAYNMM010000128.1, on the reverse strand, counting down.
CAGGGTCAACGGCCTATAATCTCGCGGCTGGAGGTCCCATTGTGTACCCGGGTATGAAGGCTATTTTAATCACACCAATTTGCGCACATACACTTTCTGTGAGACCTGTTATTTTACCCTCCGATATTTATTTGAAGATTACGACGTCATCAAAGGGTGTAGAGAAGATACTTCTGTCGGCTGATGGCCAGCATGAAGCCCTTCTTGAAGATGGTGAGTCTATTGAGATTACGGAGTGTCACAATCGTGTAAAACTCGTGAGATTGGATGATACACCGGGTTTCTTCGAAATCCTGAGAAAGAAACTTGGCTGGGGATAATGGCCCTCCTGGAACTATCTATAAAAAATTTTATCCTTGTTAAGTCAGCACACTTACATTTCGACAAAAACCTGAATATTATCACCGGTGAGACTGGAGCCGGAAAGTCTTTACTTGTCGGTGCAATAAATCTATTGGTTGGTAATAAGGTCGATTGGGACCTTGTTTCTGGAGATAAGAAATCGGAGATTACTGGTATTTTTGAGCTAACTCCACAGGTATCAACTATACTCGATGATGCAGGGATAGAGATAGAGGATGAGATAATAATCAGACGAACCCTTGATTCCACACATAGAAAATCTCGAGCATTTGTAAATTCAATTCCTGTTACCCAGCAATTTTTACGCACCCTGACTGCCTACCTTATAGATATTCATGGTCAGCATGAACATCAGAGCCTCTTTAATACAGCCAATCATCTACTTTATATCGATGGCTTTGCCCATGTAGATAAACTGAGACTCGAATTTCAAAAAAAGTTTCAAGAATTGCTTGATTTACGGAGACGACTGAGGAGAGAGCGAGAAGAGGTTGAGAATATTGAAAAAATCAAAGAATTTCTTGAGTTTCAGTTGAAAGAAATAGAGGATCTGTCCCCTGAAATAGGGGAGGATGAGAGATTACAGGAGCAAATCAGGGTTCTGAGTAATCTCGAGACTCTGCGTTCGGGCATTTTTGAATCTATAAATCTTCTCTATGACGAGGATGAATCTGCTTACTCAAAGCTTGTAAAAGTGAAGAGCTCTCTCGCGGATCTTGTTCAAATTGACGAGAGACTGGGAGAAAACGCCGAGCTCCTTGATGATTTAATTATAAAAATTGAGGAACTATGGAGAAATCTGCTCGATTATTCAAAGAACCTTGATTCAGATCCTGGCGAGCTTGACAGGTTAATGGATAGACTATCAAGGATAAACAGACTCAAGGAGAAGTATAAAACGGATATAAATGGTTTGCTTAAACTTGCGGAGGAAACCAGAAGTAAGTTGTCAAAGCTCGAAATCAGAGACGAGATGCTCACTGAACTGAATTTACAGGTAAGTGAAAAGGATAGGGAAGTTAAACAACTTGCTGAGAAGTTGTCCCGGAGGCGTAAGGAAGCCGCCCGTGAATTTGAAAGGCATGTTGTAGAAGAATTGAAAGCTCTTGGAATGGAAAGGGCAGAATTCGTTGTCCAATTTGAAGAGAAAGAAATTGATTCAACTGGAAAGGATTTCGTGGAGTTTTTAATTTCTACAAATCCTGGAGAGGCCCCAAAACCTTTAAGGAAAATTGCCTCGGGTGGTGAACTTTCGCGAATTATGCTCGCTCTCAAAACAGTTTTATCAGATATTGACGATATACCGACTTTAATTTTTGACGAGATTGATGTAGGAATCGGTGGCAGAATTGCAGAAGCAGTGGGTAGAAAATTGTCTAATATCTCTCAAAAAAGACAGGTAATTGCCATTACCCATCTTCCACAAATAGCAGTTTACGGTGATAAACATTTCGTTGTTGAAAAGAAAGGCGCGGAAGCGTCCGTTGAGACACAGGTGAGGGAACTTAGTAAAGAAGAGAGGGTAAGAGAGATTGCCAGAATGTTGGCTGGTGAGAGGATAACCGATAGTTCCATTCTACATGCGAGGGAGTTGCTTCGCGCAGCTGGAAAATTGAAAAATTCCAGATAGCAAGGTATAATTCAAGACCGCTGGAGAGGTGCCCGAGCCTGGCTGAAGGGGCACGATTGGAAATCGTGCGAGGGGGCTAAAACCCCCTCCGAGGGTTCGAATCCCTCCCTCTCCGCCATTTCTTGGGGCCGTAGCTCAGTTGGGAGAGCGCAGGAATCGCACTCCTGAGGTCGGGGGTTCGAATCCCCCCGGCTCCATTTCTTTAACTATGAAAAGATTTATTCCCTTTAAAGGTGTAAGATTTACATCAAAGGCTCGTTACCAATTTATTCCACCCATCTCACAGCCCTACGATAAGATAACCCCTCAGATGTATGAAACATATCTGAAAAATCCGTTTAATATCGCGAGAATAATATTGCCGGGTGGGTATTCAAATAGAGACTACAATCTTGCAAGAGAGCTGTACCTGCATTTTCTCGAAGAAAAAGTACTTGCTCTGGATAGGTCTCCTGCTCTCTATTTTTACCAGGTTGAATTTGAACGTGGTGGTAAAAATTTCAGAAGGAATCACTTAATAGGCCTTTTGAAACTTCCGCAGGATGAGGATTACGTGTACGCCCATGAACGTACTTTCCCGAAAACAGTGGAGGATCGGTTAAATCTTTTGAGAGCAACAGGGGTAAATTTTGGCCAGGTGTTTCTTATTACAAACAGATGCAAAGATACATTTCGGGAACCTGAGTATGAATTTCTGCAGGAATACGAGCTTGATGGCATAATACATAGATTATGGATTATCAGACCTGATCCAGAGATTCTTAACTGTTTTGATGAAGCTGAGTTTGTAATAGCAGATGGGCATCATCGCTATAAAACTGCAATGATCTTTAGAGATGAAATGAAAAGAAAGGGCTTAACGACTCCCTCTGTACAGTATAGAATGGTAACCATAAGTCATATTGAGGATCATGGACTTTTAGTCCTTCCTACTCACAGAGCTGCGAGAAAGCCATTTAATGTGGATCCCAGTTTTATAAAGGTGAAAGATATCGGGGCGCTAAGAGAATTTCTGGCGAGGCATCATAAAAGCTTTGGGGTTGTGACAAAGGAAGGGATATTTTTCAAGACTTACAGTGAGTCCTTCATCGGGGCAGAATATCTTGAGAAGGTTATATTTACAAATTATGATCCTGGAGAGATTAAGTATTTCAGGGAGATTGAAGAAGGATTGACACTCCTGAATACAGAGGGATTTCAGACACTCTTCATTCTTAATCCGCCGGATATCAAAGAGGTATGGAATCATGCAGTGACAGGTAAACTTATGCCAGAAAAGTCAACAGATTTTTATCCGAAAGTACCAACTGGTCTTGTGCTTTATGACATGAATCGTAGTTTTCCTGAGAGTTTAATTGATTAATGGACTGCATTGGCAGATTTTCTCACATTAGTTTGTAAAATTTTTTAAGAGAAATATCCTTGAATGTTCATAGAATGCGGATTTATCCTTAAAGCATGAGTTATTTGAAGGATAAGGTAATAGTGATTGATCCAGGACACGGGGGAGATGCTTCGGGAGCAATTGGTCCCACAGGCTTGATGGAAAAAGATGTTAACCTGAAGGTGGCTTTTTATCTACGTGATTTACTTAGACCAACCGGAGCAAAGGTAATTCTGACCCGTGATGCCGATTTTGATGTCCCTCTCGGAGATAGGGTTAAAATAGCAGAAGAGAACCGGGCCGACATTTTTATCTCTATTCACCACAATGCGAATTCTGCCAGAGATACGTCGATTAATCGAACAGAGATTTACTGTAAGTATGAATTTTCTTCCCCTTCTTTTGACTTTGCCTACATTTTGATGCGGAAATTTAAGGAGAAATTTGGGCTTCCGGTAATTCCACCACTTCCTGCGATGTATAGGGTGTTAAAGAATCCGACACCAGTTTCTGTACTGGGTGAAGCTTCATATATTATCAATCCCGAGGAGGAGGCTCGTCTGCGTACTGAGGAGTACCAGAAGCTGGAAGCATCAATTTACTTTGAAGCACTTCTGGAGTATGCTGAGCGTGGGTTCCCACGTGTGGAAGGACTTGAGATTGATAAAAACGGAAATATCAAAGCCACACTAAATAGTGATTTCACAGTGGATTTTGATACAGTTGATTTAAATCTCGATGGTATTTCCCTTGAATTTGATGTTTCACGTGAAACCAATATTTTGAATGCTGCCCTACCTGAAAATATTTCAAACGGCGAACACAAACTTTCTTTAAGCTTCAGAAATATCAGGGGGAACATATCTCCGCGGGCAGTGAAAACGTTTAAAATTCAAAGGCCTGTCTCGTCATTCTCGATAACCACATTTCCAGAAAAAACGGATGGTCTTGCACTTGTGACATTCTCATTCTTCGATGCCCTTGGCATCCCGGTTGCAGAGGGGACACGTGTTTATATTAAACTGAAGGAAGGACGTGTCCTCCACGAGGAAAAATACGTTGATAAAGACGGGAAGCTTAGAGTTGTCGTTGATTTGAAACATCCCGAAATTTATATTTATTCTGACAATTTCGAAGGACGTGGGATGGTTATCCTCTCAAGAAAAGACGAAATTGTAGTTACAAAGGTTGTTAACGAACTCACTGGAAAACCAGTAGAAGGTGTTCGCGCAGAATTTAAAGACGGAAAGGTGGAGTACTCGAATTTTGGTGGTTTTATTTTTCTGAAAAAGGATCGTCTGAGAAAGCTTCCATGTAGGTTGTCTAAGGAAGGATACTACGATAAAAAGGTTTTAAGCCACAAAGATGAGGTTCGAATAAAACCCAAGTTCGGCGGGGTTCTCCTTGATAAGAAGATCATAATTGATCCTCAATACGGAGGATTTGAGAAGGGATTGATAAAAGAGCCCTATCATGAGTCTCTGATAAACCTTAAATTTGCCTATGATCTGAAGAAAATGCTGGAGCTTGGAGGAGCTGAAGTTTTGCTGACTCGTTACGATGACGAGACTACAATAGACGAGGTGGAGCGCGTGAAATTCATAATGAAAGAAGCTCCAGACCTGCTGATAACAGTTTCTCACCACAATCCATACCTTGTTGATGATGGAGGCGCATTTCATTATTACAGAGATGCGGTAAGTAGAGAACTCGCTGAAAAGGCTGTCAGGTATCTCAAAGATGTTCTGGATCTTGATAAAGTTAAACTCGCTGATTGGTCATCTTATCTGATGATACATCCGAAACCTCCGAGGATCTACGTTGTCCCCCGTAATATGAAAAAGTACAACATCAGGCATCTTACAGAGTTGAAAAAAGAGGCTCTTGCTGTGTTTCTTGCAATTCTTGATTTCTTTGGTTTCAAGAAATTCCGCGTGAGGAAAGGAATAGCGGAAAAGGATGGTGAGATTTTAACTAACTATCCTGTGGTGTCAGCGACGGGGATAAGAACCTTTTCGGACCAGAATGGTTCTTATGTAATCGCACTTTTTGAGGGAGAGAAGAATCCACTGGAAAATGGATGAGCTTCTTTATTCTCTGGCTCTAAGTATGGTGAAGGGGGTGGGTCCTGCGCGGTATAGACTGTTAATTGAAAAATTTGGTAGTGCGTCTGCTGTCTTTTCGTCTAAGCGTAAAGACCTCATGGATGTCGTATCTTCATCAGTAGCCGATAATATTAAAAACTTTGATTTATCGAAAGCTGAGGAGGTCTTGATTCGCTCAGAAAAGCTTGGTCTCGATGTTGTATCCATTCAGTCTGCTGTTTACCCTGACAGGTTAAGATTTTTTAGCTACTCTCCGCCTATTTTGTGGGTGAAGGGAGATATGAATGTATTGATGGGGAATACGGTAGGTGTAGTGGGAACACGTCGCCCGGATTCCTACGGAATCCGGGCGACAAAAAAGATTGTAGAATCCCTTTCCTCGTCAAATCTTACAATTGTGTCAGGTGGCGCCTATGGAATCGATACTGTAGCCCATAAAACTGCCCTTGATAACGACGGTAAAACAGTTGCCGTGCTCGGATCCGGACTCGATGTGCCTTACCCCTGGCAAAACAGAGGGCTATTTGAAAAAATCCCGGAATCTGGAGCCTTGATTTCCGAGTTTCCACCTGGTACAAAACCCAATGCGGAAAATTTTCCGAAGAGAAATAGAATAATAAGTGCACTCTCAGATTTGCTTGTGGTCATAGAGGCAGGGAACACCTCCGGCGCTCTCCTGACAGCAAGATGGGCCCTGGAACAGGGTAAGGAAATCTTCGCACTTCCAGGCCCATTTGATTCGGAGAAATCCAGAGGAACGAATCGGTTGATCAAAGAGGGAGCAAGAATTATTACTGATGTTAATGACATTCTTGAAGAATTTGGACTTGTAAAAAGGGAAAAGGCTGTAGTTCAATTGACAGTAAAAGAACAGAGTGTATTGGAGCTGCTTTGTGATGACCCTGTACATGTAGACCAGCTTGTGTTAAAAACTTCCATGGATATTACAGAGATCCTGGGTATTTTACTCAACCTTGAATTAAAGGGACTCGTTAGACAGATTCCCGGCAAATACTTTGTAAAAGACACATGAATAAAAGGATTATCGTCATAGGGTCAATAGTGGTTGATGAAATTTTTACCTATTCTGGAGAACATTATAGATCTTTTGGTGGAATAACGTATACTATTGTCGCACTCGCAAAGCTTCTACCAGAATACGAAATCCTGCCGGTAACATACATTGGTTTCCACGAGAAGGAAAGTTTTTTTAAATTTCTCTCTCAACTCCCCAACATTAAGTTTGATGGTGTAAAGACTGTGGAAAGATCGAATTTTAACATTCTTCAATATGTGGATCCCACCTCGAGGATCGAAAAATTTAGGAAGGAGACACCAGGATTGTCATTTGAGAATGTTTACCCATACCTTGACCGGGCAAATGCGGTGTACATAAACTATATTAAGGACAACGATTTTTCTTTAGAGAATTTACGCTCACTGTCCAGTTTCTTCAGAGAGGGATGGATTTACATTGATATTCATAGTCTAATTAGACAGGTGGGTAGCAATGGTATTTTCAAGCCGACATACTTTCAGGGATGGCAATCAGTTGTTCAGTATGCAGATTTTATTCAATTGAACGAGGAAGAGGCACATTTTTTTACAGGTTTTAATTTTGAGACAAATGAAGAATTAAAGAATCTTGTTGTTATGATGCTTGTTAGTGGACCAAAGGGAGTCAGTATCACACTTGGGGATAGAGGAGTAATAGCTGGTGGAAGGGAAGGGGGAGCTGTAGACGTCAGGGAGATTCCAGCGATGCGAATAGATGTCCGCGATCCGACGGGTTGTGGCGATGTTTATGGTGCTGCCGTTTTAAAAAGGATAATTGAAGGGGCGGATTTTATCAGTGCAGCAGAGTATGGTGTCAAAATTGCATCCATAAAGGCAAGGATGCCACTTGAAGAATTTGTAGCCTACACCATAAACTAAAACTATGAGAAGGATAGCTCCTGTATTTGTAGCCATATTTTTGATGGTCGCATGCCAAACGGTTCCATATACGCACAGAAAGTCCCTCGTTTTAATCCCTCAGCCGCTGGAGCTGGAGCTCGGGCTGAACACCTACAGGGAAATACTGAGTAAATCGCGACTTTCTCACAATCGAAAGTGGATTTCGATGGTTAACAGGGTTGGTAGAAGGATTGCGCGAGCCGCTAATCGCCCGAATTATCGATGGGAATTCAAAGTGATAAAGAACGATAGGGTTATAAATGCTTTCTGCCTGCCAGGTGGGAAGATAGCAGTTTACACAGGTCTGATGAAGCTTGTTTCTGATGACGCTGAGCTGGCTACAGTAATAGGGCACGAGGTAGGACATGCGATCGCGCGACATGGAGCTGAAAGGATGTCATATCTTCTCCTCGCTGAGCTGGGGGGAATGGCTCTTCAGGAGGCACTGAAGAAAAAGCCAAAGAAAACACTCAAACTGGCAATGATCGCCTATGGAGCAGGTGTTACCCTTGGTGTTATTCTCCCATATTCAAGATTACAGGAGTACGAAGCTGATCATATCGGTCTGATCCTTATGGCTAAGGCCGGTTATGATCCACATGCGGCTCTTCGATTTTGGGAAAAGATGTATAAAAAATTCAGGGGGAAGGAACCACCTGAATTTCTCTCCACTCATCCTCTAACAAAGAATAGAATCGCACGTATAAGAAAATTGATCCCGGAAGCTATGAGATACTATCACAGGGGATAATTTGATCGTGTTCCCATGACATTTTAATCTGAGAAAATTTCAATCGATCATATTCGAATACCTATAAGGGTATCGTGTAAATGCACTTCAGGATTTCTTACCATTTAGCTTTTCTCAGACCGGGAAGTACAAGATATTGGGTTGTGCCCTCTATTTACAGCCGATAAAGGAAATAGAAATCTGCTTGGAAATATTAAAAAGAGTCTCTCCAGACAATTCCTCCTTCCTGGTTTTCCCACATTCTGTAAATGATCTGTGGATGAGAGGACATAGAATTAAAGGATAATCTTTTTACCCTTCATAAGAAAAGAGTTTAAAATGGTGTCAAATTTTACCAAGACTGACACATGTTGACATTATAGAAAACTGGCATTAATTTTAGAGTTCCATGGATATTGAGAAACTGTACAGGGAAGGAAACAGGTCTATAAAGATTGTAGTAGAGTATGCAACCCATCTTAATAATCTGGGTAAGGTTGAGGAAGCTATAAAGACACTTCAGGAAGGTGTAGAGCTGTATCCAGATTTTTCTTTGTTATACACAATTCTTGGTAAAATTTATCTGCAGGAAAAGGAGTACGAAAAGGCAATAATTTATTTCAAAAAATCTTATGATCTTGATAAATTCAATTACCAAACGGTTGAGGGGTTGGTTGAGTGTTCTAATAGACTCGGATTGGCCAGAAACAGGCAATATTTTGAGAGAGTTGCTGAGTATCTTTATCCATTTCGTAGAAAGGAGCTGACAAGATTACCGGGTACAGATGAGCTCGAGGAAATAGCAAAAGAGGGGAGAGATTTGATTGAGTAGGATAGATAGACTAAGAGAAAAACTCGGTAAGCTCGGGATAGATGTTTACCTGGAGACGTATTTGCCAAACATAAGATATTTGACAGGTTTCTCAGGTTCGAATGCATTTCTTTTTGTTGGTAAGGATTTCAGTCTGTTTGTTTCCGATCCAAGATATGAGGAGCAATCCCAACAGGAAGTTACAGAGGCTGAGATTTTTATTTACAGAAAAGATCTATTCGAGTGCAAAGTCAATCTCCCGGATACAAAATTGAGGCTTGGGGTGCCTGCTGATTATATTAAATGCTCTTTATACGATAAGATCAGAGAAAATCTTGACATGTTTGAAATTGTTCTTGTGGAGGACCCTGTAAGAGAGTTAAGGATGACAAAGACGCAGGAAGAGGTTGATTTAATCAGGGAATCCCAGTCAATAACCGACAGAATATTCGAAGATATTTTAAAGATCATAAGGCCGGGGGGAATGACTGAACTGGATGTTGCCGCTGAGATCGAGTACAGGATGAAGAAATTTGGAGCTGAGAAGCCTTCATTTGATACAATAGTTGCGACCGGGCCTCACTCTGCGTTACCCCATGCAAAGCCCAGAAGCGTAAAAATTGAAGTTGAAACACCGTTATTGATGGATTTTGGCAACTATTACCGTGGATACTCCTCGGATATGACGAGAACGGTGTGGGTAGGTGAAAATCCTCCTGAGAAGTTTGTTGAGATTTATAAGATTGTACTTGAGGCTCAGGAGTGGGCTGAAAATGAGGCACGACCGGGAATGACAGGAAAGGAGATAGATAACCTTGCTCGTGAAGTTATTGAGAAGGCAGGGTATGGTAAGTATTTTGGTCATAGTCTGGGACACGGAGTTGGCCTTGAGGTCCACGAATATCCACGCATCAGCTCCCTTGGCAATGACCCGGTAACACCTGGTATGGTTTTCACAGTTGAACCTGGTATCTATTTACCGGGACTCTTTGGTGTAAGAATAGAAGATATAGTTGTTATGAAAGAAAATGGAGTTGAAAAGTTGACAGAGTCACCAAAAAATTTGATAAAAATTTTTTAAGGAGAAGAGGGAATTATGCCAGATATAAGAACAGGAATGGCCATAAAATACAATGGAGAGATCTATCTTGTTGTGGATTTTCAGCATATTCACATGGGAAGAGGTGGAGCGACTATCAGGACGAAGATCAAAAACGTGAGAACAGGCCAGGTTAAAGAAGTGAGTTTCAGAAGCTCGGATGATATCGAAGAGATTCTTCTGAAAAGAAAGTCAGCTACCCTTTCGTATATAGCAGGAGATGAATATCACTTTATGGATAACGAGACGTTTGAGGATGTAGTCTTTACGAAGGATCAGATAGAAGACCAGGCTGGGTACTTGAAAGAAGGTATGGAGGTTACAATACTCTATGCGGATGATGAGCCTATTTCTATTGAACCACCAATGTTTGTTGAGCTTGAAGTTGTAGAGACTGACCCCGGATTAAGAGGAGATACTGCCTCTGGGGGCTCAAAACCTGCAAAGCTTGAAACTGGTAAGGTTATTCAGGTCCCACTTTTCATTCAGATTGGTGATGTAATAAAAATTGATACAAGGTCAGATAAATATATAGAGAGAGTGAAAAAGTGAAAATTGAAGAATTGAAAACGGTTATACAGGAAATTAAGGATTATTTAAGATCTGATGAGCATAAGGTGAATGTTGAAGATGTAAAGGAACTCATTGAGCTCATGGAGGAGCATGGACTCGATGAGATTGAGGTAAAATCGCTCTTCTCCAGCATAAGAATTGTAAAAAATCGTCCGACCCCTCAGCTTGTACCCTCAGCACCACGGGTAAAGGAAAAGGACAAAACAGTTGAGGAGAAAGAAGAGAAGCAAATTGAACAGGGTGAAACACTTCACGAAATAAAGTCGCCAATTGTGGGAACTTTTTATAGACGTCCATATCCAGGTGCAGATCCTTATGTTAAAGAGGGAGATCATGTTACAAAAGGGCAGGTTTTGTGTATAGTTGAGGCGATGAAGATTATGAACGAAATTGAATCAGATGTTGACGGTACAATTGTAAAAATAATACCTGAGGATGCCACACCTGTGGGGTATGGCGATACTCTGTTTCTGATTAAACCAGATTGATTTTCCGGGATTTTGTCTTAAAGGATACACTCCTTAGATTTTTTTACAAACTCTCCAACGGGTATAAATTGTATGCCGTTGGGGGTGTAGTTAGAGATTATTTACTTGGTAGAAAATCACTGGATTATGATATTGTAGTTGTTGGAAATTTCAAAGAGGTGGTGGACGTATTTTTGAAGAAATACGGGGGGGAATTACTTCAGTTGACCGAGTTTGGGACTGCTAAAATAGAGATTGACAATAGGATTGTAGATATAGCGAAGGCGAGAAAGGAAATATATCCCAAGCCAGGAGTCCTGCCCATCGTTATTCCGTCCAACAATATACTTGAGGATCTTCGAAGACGAGATTTTACAATTAATGCAATGGCTATCTCGCTGAATTTAAATGATGTTGGCCGACTTATCGATCCCTTTGGAGGATATGAGGATCTTCTTGAGAGAAAAATACTCAGAGTAATTAAACCAAAAAGCTTCTTTGAAGACCCAACTCGTGCCTTCAGAGGTATAAGGTACAAGAATCGTTTTGATCTTTCATATTCTTACGACATCATAGAGAGGGAAATTCCCTATGCCGTTCAAATACTGCCTCAGGTCTCTTTTGCAAGGGTAAAAAATGAGCTTGAGAGGACTGCGGAGGAGGAAAGGCGCGCTTACATGTTTAAAGAAATTTCAAAGTTTAATTTGTTGCGTCATCTTGGCGAATCTATTAAGAGCGATGAATTCGAGAGACTCGATGAAATTCTTGGGATGAAGTCACCTGCGCACTGGCTTTATTTCACACTTTTGATTGTGAAACTCAGTCCACAATTACCGGATCTTAGAAGACGGGAGAGGAATTTTATAAAAACATTTCTTGAGATTTTGAATCGAGAGATTCCTGACTCACCTGTGGAAATCCATTCAACTTTTTACAACATGGAGCCAGAGATAGCACTCCTTATAGGGTTGATAAAAAATAGGGAAGATCTTGTTGATTACTATTATGCAAGGAAACGTGTAAAAATTCATGTAAAGGGGGATTTACTTGTAAATTCAGGCATAAAGGATGAGAATATCAGAAGGTTTCTCATTGAGCTTTTTGTGAAGAAATGGCTTGGAGAAATCAAATCAGAAAAGGATGAGATAGAATACATTAAAAAATGGACTCCCTGAAAGAAGAGTGCGGCGTATTTGGCGCCTATGATTTCGAAGGTGAAAATGTGAATCTTGATCTTTTCTATGGTCTCTTTGCGCTTCAACACAGGGGACAGGAAGGTGCTGGCTTTGTAATTTTCGACGGTGAGGAATTTCTTCATTACAGGAATGCTGGATTAATAAGTCAGGTGTTTAATTCTGGCAAAATTGGACAGAAGAGAGGATTTCTGGGAATAGCACATACGAGGTATTCTACTCAGGGTAAATCTAAGAGACTGGAGAACTTACAGCCAATCGTGGTAAAACATACCAATCGTGTGGTGGCACTATCCCATAATGGGAACCTTTCAAACTATTATGAACTTCGGAGGGAGATAGAAAGATCCGGAGGAATTCTTGTAACTGATACAGACAGTGAAATATTTCTCCATCTATATCTTAAACCCTGCCGCAGGAGACTTGATACTGAAGTTGACGAGATAGTTTGTAGGATAAATTCAGCAGCAAAGAAAATAAGGGGGGCCTATTCGATAGTGATGATAGATCATAACAACCTTATTGGGTTCAGGGACCCACATGGTTTTAGACCACTTGTCCTCGGTCGTAAAGGAAAGAGATATTTTATTGCATCTGAGACTTCCTCTTTTGATGCTCTGGGAGCAAAATTTTTAAGAGAAATTGCTCCTGGTGAGATTGTAATTATCAATCCCCAGTACGGCGTTTTGAGTGCCAGAATAAACCTACCGTTTCCAAGGTCTCAATGTGTATTTGAGCTGATTTACTTTTCTCGTCAGGACAGTGTGATTTTTGGTCAGAGTGTCTATGAGTTCAGGAAGAAATGTGGCGAAAAACTTGCAGAAAGGGAGATGGAGCAGATTGATCTTGTGGTACCAGTTCCAGACTCCGGATTCCCGGCTGCACTCGGATATTCTCAGCGCTCTGGTAAACCTCTTGAACTGGGGTTAATAAGGAGTCACTATGTTGGAAGAAGTTTTATAGAGCCAACACAGTTTGATCGTGTCAGTGCGGTAAGGATGAAACTTTTGCCTGTATCAAGGGTTTTAAGTGGCAAGTCTATTGCATTAATTGATGACTCGATTGTTAGAGGTACAACTTCTCGCGATATTGTAAGGATGTTATACGAATTTGGTGCAAGAAAAGTGCATCTTCGCATCGCCTCACCACCGATTATCTCTCCATGTTTCTTTGGAGTGGACACACCTACAAGGGGCGAACTTGTTGCTGCTGACAAGTCTATCAATGAGATCAAAGACTTCATCGGAGCCGATTCACTTATGTATCTCAATATTGATGATCTTTACGACATTCTTGGAGATAGAGCAAACGATTTCTGTTTTTCTTGTTTTACGGGGACGTACAAGAAATTCACGCTACCGGATAGGGAGGGACTTTTTGAGACAATTAAATGATAGTTAGCTCTCTATTTAACGTGTAATCAGATGAATTTCAGAATTTTCAGGCTGTGAATAAATTAACTTCCTTTCATCGAATCAAATCCTCCTATCTGTAAATAAATTTTACACATAAAAACTGAGGTTTGTTTACAAAATTTTACATTCATGTAAATAAAATTTACAATCCTGTGTAGCCCATGAGGTTAAAATCCGCTTAAAATCTAACTTTTTGAATGGAAGCAAAATTGCCAATATAGAAATTGATGAGAGCTGCTCTCTTTTACGACCTGGGAATTCGTGAGTACGATGAAGTCTGGAATTTTCAGAGAAACCTTGTTTCAAAAAGAATTAATGGTGAAATCCCAGACTCAGTTGTTTTTTGTGAGCACTTTCCTGTTTTTACTGTTGGAAAGCACGGGGGACATGAGAATTTAAAAGTCCATAAAACTTTTCTTCGGATACCTATTTATGATGTTGAAAGGGGTGGCAATATCACATTTCACGGTCCAGGTCAGCTTGTCGCTTACTTTATTTTTAAGGTTCAGGATGTTCATGAATTTACTCGATTGATTCTCCAATCCGGGGTTGATCTCCTCAGTGAGTATGGCATACCTGCCTATATAAAAAAAGGATACCCAGGTGTATGGGTAGGTGATGAAAAGATAGCATCCGTTGGAATAGCCGTGAGAAAATGGGTCACTTTTCATGGGATTGCGATTAATGTTAACGTTGACCTGCGTTATTTTGATTTAATTGTACCCTGTGGTATACATGGTGTGAAGATGACCTCCCTTGAAAAATTGCTGGGTAGAAAGGTTTCTGTGGATGAGGTTAAAAAAATTTACAGGGAAAAGCTGGAAGATAATTTAAACGTAAAATTTTTTGAAGAAGTTTTAACAGGATGATTGAAAGGGGTTTAAAAATGGAATTGACGAGTCAGTGTGTGATCTTCATGCGGCACACCTCCCATTTCGGGAATATTTTGTACTCCCCCTGTTTTCTTCGCAGGGGGAGTAGTTTCTTAAATCACAATGGAACAAAGGAGGTTGATTATGTCAGATATTGACAAGAGTACGGCAATAAAGCTCTATCGAACCATGGTTCGAATAAGGGTCTTCGAGACCGTTACGGAGAAATTATTTCTTGAGGGTAAACTGCCGGGCTTTGTGCACCTCTACATTGGGGAGGAAGCCATTGCAGCAGGTGTTAGTGCTAATTTGAGGAGGGATGATTATATACTCTCCACGCATAGGGGGCATGGACACACGCTTGCTAAAGGCGGCGACATGAAAAAGATGATGGCAGAAAATTATGGAAAAGTTACTGGCTACTGCAAAGGGAAAGGCGGGTCCATGCACATAGCTGATTTTTCCATTGGTATGCTCGGTGCTAATGGCGTTGTCGGTGGTCAATTCCCTATTTCTGTGGGAGCTGGACTCTCTATTAAGATGAGAAAGACAGATCAGGTTGTAGTGGCTTACTTTGGTGATGGAGCGGCCAATAGAGGAACGTTCCATGAAGCTCTTAACATGGCTTCAATCTGGAAATTGCCCATTATTTTTGTGAATGAAGATAATCAGTACGCTTCCACGACAAGGAAGGTTAAAACTTTATCTGTTGAGCACGTTGCGCAGAGGGCGTGTGCGTATAATGTACCGGGTGTAAGATGTGATGGTAACGACGTTATCGCGGTTTACAAGGCAGCCAGAGAGGCTATTGAGAGAGCGAGAAGGGGTGAGGGTCCAACTTTGATGAGCTGCCAGACATATAGACTTAAAGGGCATTTCATAGGAGATCCTGAAAAATACAGGACTCATGAAGAGGTTGAAGAATTCTGGAAAAAGGAGCCGATTGGTCGATTTGAAAAAGTTGCCTTTGAGAACGGCTGGCTTACAGAGGAAGAGAAGAAAGCAATATGGGAAGAATATCAAAAAGAAGCAGAGGAAGCAGTGAGATTTGCTGAAGAGAGTCCATACCCTGATCCAGAGGAAGCATTAAAAGACGTTTTTGTTAACCCACTTGAATAGGAGGATTTGATGATGAGAGAAATTACAGTTGCTCAGGCAACGGCCGAAGCGTTAATTGAAGAAATGTCGAAGGACCCAAATATTTTCATAATTGGTGAAGACCTTACTGCACATGGTGGAATTTTTGGGCAATTTGTAGGTATACCGGAAAAGTTCCCTGACAGAATTCTTGATACTCCTATTTCAGAAACCGCTATTGTGGGGGCCGGGGTTGGGGCGGCCCTGACCGGGATGAGACCCCTTGTCGATCTTCATTTTGCCGATTTTATCACAATAACCATGGACGAGATAGTTTCTCAGGCTGCTACCATGAGGTACATGTTTGGTGGCCAATCTAAAATGCCGCTCGTCATCTGGGCACCTGATGGAGCTGGTCTTTCTGCAGGTCCACACCATTCTAAATCCTTTGAGGCCTGGTTTATGCACGCCCCTGGTATGAAAGTGGTTGTACCCTCTACACCTTACGATGTAAAAGGCCTCCTTAAATCGGCGCTGAGAGACGATGATCTCGTCCTTTTCTTCCAGCATAAGAAACTTTTTAAATTTAAAGGTCCTGTACCAGAAGAGGAGTACGTAATCCCATTGAAAAAGGCAGATGTGAAGAGAGAAGGTACAGATGTTACAATCATTACTTATTCTATGATGGTTCACCATAGTCTTTCTGCAGCAAAAAAACTGGAGAAAGAGGGAATCAGTGTTGAAATTGTAGACCTGAGGACTATCTGGCCGTTTGATTTTGATACTGTTGCTGAGTCTGTTAAAAAAACGGGACATGTAGTAATTGCTCATGAGTCATGGAAAGTCGGTGGTGTTGGTGCAGAGCTTGCCTCTCAAATACAGGAAAAACTGTTTGATTATCTTGATGCTCCGGTTGTCAGAGTCGGGGCGGAGCACGTTCCTATTCCCTTCAGTCCACCACTTGAAAAGCGGGTAATCCCTGACGATGAAGATGTTTATAAAGCCGTTAAAAAGGTTCTGGAGGAGGCTTAATTATGGCATGGAAACTTGTAATGCCCAAACTCGGCCTCACCATGGAAACCGGCAAGGTTGGTTCGTGGCGGAAAAAAGAAGGCGATCCTGTCAGGAAAGGTGAAGTGGTGGCTGATATTCTTACAGAAAAGATCGAATACGAACTGGAATCACCTGCAGATGGAATTCTTTATAAGATCCTCGTTGCAGAAGGTGAGGAAGTCGTGCCGGGAACTGTTATCGGTATAGTGGCAGCAGAGGGAGAAACTCTGTCTGAAACGGACATTGAAAGATTATCTGAGCCAGAAGAAGTTGAGGAAGAAGAAAAGGGGGAACCTGAGCCACATCCTGCGGTTGAGAAAAATGTTGAAAAAGAAACTCCACAGCGGATTTTTGCGTCACCTGCTGCGAAGAAACTCGCAAGGGAGCTTGGGATTGATCTTGGTAAAGTAAAGGGTACAGGCCCACGTGGAAGGATAACCAGAGAGGATGTTAAGAAATTTGCAGAAACTCAGAAGAAAGAAGAGAAGCCCGAGCCCTCGATTCCAAAACCTTCACGCCCGGAGAGATTTATACCATTCGAAGGTATAAGGTCAACCATTAAAAAGAGACTTACACAGGCATGGCAGGCACCCCGTGTGGCGGAGACCGTTGAAGTAGATGCCACTAATCTTGTCCATTTTAGAGAGAAGATTAAGAATAGATGGCCTGGTGTCAAAATATCATATAACGACATCCTTATGAAAGCGATAGCCAATATCCTTAAAGACTTCCCTTACATGAATGGACTTGTAAAGGAGGATGGAATTGAGCTCGCTGATACGGTAAACCTTGCTATGGCAGTTGATACAGAGAAAGGTCTCGTTTCCCCTGTGATTAAAAACGCAGATGAAAAATCACTGGTTGAAATAGCAAGGGAAGCAAGAAAGCTTGTGGAAAAGGCACGTTCCGGAAAACTCGAATTTCAGGATCTTGAGGGAGGGACGTTTTCCGTTTCCAATCTCGGTGCCTATGATATTGATTGGTTTACTCCGGTTTTAAATCCTCCACAGATTGCAATCATTGGTATTGGAACGATAAAAGACCGTGCAGTTGTCATTAATGGAGGCCTTCATGTAAGGCCAACGGTCAAACTTACACTTGTCTTTGATCACAGAGCCGTTGACGGTGCACCTGCAGCAGCCTTTTTAAAAGGTCTCAAAGATTATCTTGAAAAATTGCAAGAGCTATGATAAAGGGTATTCATCACATCGCATACATTACAGAGGACCTTGGTAAAATGACCGAGTTTTTTGAAAAAATTCTCGGTTTTGAACTGGTTAAGAAGATGTACTACGAGCCCTGGAAGCTGGATATTGTGCTTTTCAAATCTGGTGCACAGTACATAGAGGTGATAAAGCCATTGGAGCCCGGCTCCCCACCATATAGATTCTTAAAAAAGAGGGGAGAGGGACTCTACCATGTTGCCTTTCTTTCTGATAACATTGAAGAGGATATGGATACATTCAGGAGAAAGGGGGTGAAATTTCTTGAAGACAAGCCGGCGAGAGGCGTTGATTGGCTTATAGCCACAGCAATAAATGATGAGGGCGATATAGAGTTTCAAATCGCCCAGAACACAGATTAAAAGGAGGTTAAAAATATGCGTAAAGTAATAGGTGCAGTCATAGCAATTGCATTGGTCATTGGGTTTGTACCCAATGCACTGCATGCAAAGTACAAAAAAGAGTACAAGCTGAGTGTTGTTGTTGGTCCAAAAGGACCTTGGGGTGAGGCTGCTACACGGTTTGTTGAACTTGTAAAAGAAAAAACACACGGTAGAGTTAATATTAAACCTTATTTCA
Organism: uncultured bacterium; assembly: GCA_964398355.1. Lineage (GTDB taxonomy): Bacteria > Hydrothermota > Hydrothermia > B15-G9 > WFZT01 > WFZT01. The sequence continues at coordinate 20,518 of CAYNMM010000128.1, read as the reverse complement.
GTGGTCAGCTGTTTGCCGGCAAGCAGACCAATGAATTCCTCCTTCTTAAGAGTGGTGTTGCAGACTTTGCTCTCGGTTCCACAATCAACTGGTCCACAACTGTAAAATCTCTGAATTTGTTCTCACTCCCATTCTTCTTTGCGGCGGGAGATAAGGGATATGCACAGGTGGACGCAGTGACACATGGCAAACCAGGAAAGATGATTTTCCAGCAGCTTGATAAACTTGGTGTTGTGGGACTCGGCTGGGGAGAGAACGGTTTCAGAGAGATTACAAACAGTAAACATCCGATTAAAACACCTGAGGATCTCAAAGGGTTGAAGATCAGAGTTGTAGGCTCACCAATATTTATTGATATCTTCAAAGCTCTCGGTGCCAATCCGACTTCAATGAACTGGGGTGAGGCAGTGACGGCTTTCAGACAGGGTGTTGTAGATGGACAGGAAAACCCGATAAATGTTGTGATTATCCCTTACAAGGTTTATGAATTTCACAAATACATCACAATCTGGCACTATCTTATCGATCCTCTAATCATGGGTGTGAACAAGAAGGTATGGAATTCCTTTACACCTGAGGATCAGAAGGCTATAAGAGAGGCGGCCCAGATAGCACTTGCCGAAGAAGTTGCAAAGGCGAGATGTGGGCTTGTTGGTGGAAATCTTATGGCGATTGAATATTTGAAATCGAAGGGGATGCATGTGACTATTCTGACAGATGCGGAGAGAGCGGCATTTAAGGCGAAGACGAAAAAGGTTTACAAGAAATGGGTCCCTGTAATTGGGAGGAATCTTGTAAAAGCGGCGGAGCAGGCGATAAGTCAGGTTCAGTGAATTACTGATGTTAGGCGGCCGCCCTTCGGGCGGCCGCCTAACAAATATCTTCTCAAAGAGGATTTAAATGAATGATAAACAGGCAAAAAGAGGATTTGGGTACTACCTGAAATACTTCTTTACCCACTTTGAAGAAATAATGCTATTCATTATCCTTTCTGTTCTCGTTACTCTCGCATTTGTTAATGTTATAACAAGATATTTCATCAAGTATTCTCTCGCTTTTACCGAGGAGATAGAGGTCAATTTCTTCGTGTGGATGACCATGTTTGGCGCTGCCCTCGCTTTCAAAAAGAAGGCCCATCTTGGTGTTAGCTTTGTTGTGAACCTTTTTCCTCCTAAAATGAGGAAATTTTTCCTCATTCTGTCAACTGTGCTTACAGTGGCGGTATTTGCAGTTCTATTTTATTACAGTATCTGGCATGTTAAGAATGAGATTGAACTGGATATAAGGACCATGGCGCTCAATATCCCTGAATGGATTTATATTGTTGGTGTCCCGTTTGGTTCAATTATAATCATAATAAGGGTTATAGAATCGGCCATTAAAACATATAAGGAGATATAGTGATGCAATTTTTACTGTTTGTTGTATTCCTTACATTGGTGGCTTTTGGGGTTCCAATAGCTATTTCACTGGCTGTATCGGGGATTTCATTTATCTATATTTATCACCTGGGAATAGATATACTTTCACCTAATTTTTACTCCGGGATTGCGAAATTCCCTCTTCTTGCGATACCTTTCTTTGTTCTTGCGGGGGTGATAATGGATCGTGCAGGGATGGCGGAGAAGATGGTGTTTTTCATGAAGAAGCTGGCAGGTTTTGTGACAGGTGGACTTGCCATTGTGACGGTGCTCGTGGGTATGTTCTGGGCCGCAATTTCTGGATCTGGACCTGCGGACACGGCCGCTTTAAGTACAATCCTCATCCCTGGTATGAAGAAGGCAGGCTACAGAGCTGATTTCGCCGCTGCACTCGTGGCTGCATCTGGTAGTCTGGGGATTGTGATCCCACCGAGTATCGCATTGATTATTTATGGTACGATTACAAATACGTCAGTACCCGCCCTTTTTGCCGGTGGCATTATTCCTGGAATAATTGTTGGGTTTTCTTTGATGACAGCAGCCTATCTGATATCAAAAAAAGAGGGTTACAGAAAGGAGGAGTTCCCTACCCTCAAAGAAGTCATTGTCAGCTTCAAGGAAGCATTTTGGGCTTTGCTTGCCCCGGTTATTATTCTTGGTGGAATATACGGGGGAATTTTTACTCCAACAGAGGCAGCTTCAGTTGCTGTTTTCTACGGGCTTTTTGTGGGTATTTTTATCTACAGGACTATCGATTTCAAGACCCTATACCATCTTATGGTGGATGCAGCTATTAATGCTTCCGTTATAATGATTATCGTCACTTTTGCAGGAATTTTCTCGTGGACAGGATCTACCCTCGGATTAATGGATAAGATTACGAGTTTTATCCTTTCCGTTGGTAAAGAGCCGGTGCTTGCTATATTCATGATAAACATCCTTTTGCTTCTCGCCGGGATGTTCCTCGATGCAATTTCGATCTATTTTATATTTTTACCAATTCTGTTACCTGTGCTGGATAAATTCCACTGGAGTTATCTGTGGTTCGGTGTAATAATGACGATTAATCTTGCTATTGGACAGATAACACCACCTGTGGGGGTTAATCTCTTTGTCGCTGCCAATATTGCAAGAGTAAAATTTGAAGATATATCGAAAGCTGCAATACCCTTTATTGTGGCAGCATTCTCCGCATTAGTACTCCTGATGTACACACCTTTCCTGACCACATACCTTCCAAAGGTATGGGGTTTGATTAAATAATTTAATCATTGGAATTAAAGGACACTTCTTTGGGCAGGACTAACATTGCATGTTATCATCCACAGGATATCATACACTCCCTCCTGCGTATTTTTATGGGTTTAACTGGATTGCGAAAGTATGTTTTTTTCTACTTATTCCTTCTTTGACTCTTCGGTTGTAGTCTTTTTGACATCTTCGATGGTATCTTCGACCTCGTTAGCAGCCTTTCTGAACTCTCTCATTGCCTGTCCCATTCCCCTTGCGAGTTCAGGGAGTTTTTTAGCTCCGAACAGCAAGAGTACAACAAGAAATATGAGCAAAAGTTCCTGAAAACCAAGATTCATAATTTCACCTCCGAGAATAATTATATATCCGTTGGGTAAAGTGGTCAAACCCTATTTTGGGCAGGATAAGTAGTGAAATTTTACCGGTTGTTTATCGCTATTTTATTAATACTCCAAAATTTTCTCAGGTGTGTTGATAGGTGTAAAAGTTGTTAATTTGCCTTTTATTTATTATCTTTTGAGCCTATGGAGATGCACGAGATACTGTTAACTATAGCGTTTTTTGTCGTTATTGGGGGGTTAATCTACATTGACCTGGAGGTATTGAACAAGAAATCTCATGTGATTTCCACGCGTGAAGCGGCACTTTATAGCCTAATGTGGATAAGTGTTGCTCTGCTATTTAACCTTGGAGTTTATCTTTACATTGGAAAAGAAAAGGCCATTGAATTTTTAACAGCTTATCTCGTAGAGGAATCTCTTAGTATCGATAACCTGTTTGTTTTTGTGGTAATACTGTCCAGATTTGATATTCATCCGAAGTATCAGCCCCGGGTTTTGAAATGGGGGATTCTTGGTGCAATCGTTTTTAGAGGGATCTTTATCGTCGCGGGGATCGAATTAATAAAAATGTTTGAGTGGATGATCTATATTTTTGGATTAATTCTCATTTATACGGGAGTAAAACTGTTTTTTGAGAAGGACAAAGTTATAGATCCCTCTGAGAGTAAAGTACTGAGATTTTTAAGGAGGAACTTTGCTGTGACATTCAGGGCCCATGAGGGTAGGTTTTTTATAAAAAAGATGGGTAAAAGATTTATGACAACCATGTTTCTTGCCCTTGCATTAATAGAGACTTCTGATATTATTTTTGCCTTTGACTCCATACCAGCTGTGATTGCGATTACACGGGACCCCTTTATAGCTTACACGTCTAATATTTTTGCAGTTCTTGGTCTCAGGTCGATTTATTTTTTGATTAGTAACCTTGTAATGATTTTCAGATTTTTAAAATACGGAGTAGCAACTATTCTGGTGTTTGTGGGGGTAAAGATGTTGATCTCTCATTATTATGAAATTCACAATGTGGTATCGTTGTTGGTCATAGCTTCCATTCTGGGGATTTCCATTCTATTATCGATTTTGATACCTCAAAAGGGTAGTTCGTAGTTTCAGACGTTATAATATTTCACCAGAGCATCTCTGGAATTTATCCAAAGGTGAGGTGAAATGGAATTTTTAATAGTGTTGACCCTGTTGATAGGTTTTTTTATGGCATGGGGGATAGGTGCGAACGACACAGCCAACTCTATGAGCACGGCTGTTGGTGCCAAAGCGATTACTCCCATGCAGGCGGTGCTGATTGCTGCGGTACTTGAGTTCACTGGTTCTTACTTCTTCGGAAAACACGTGACAGAGACGATCAGGAAGGGGATAATAAATCCTCAGGTAATTAATAACGCCACTGTGGTGATTTATGGTTCTCTTGCAGCTCTATTAAGTGCTGGTGTATGGTTGTTAATTGCAAGCTATTATGGCCTTCCTGTATCGACCACACACTCTATTATTGGCGGTATAGTGGGGTACGGTTTGATTTATGCAGGTCCCAAGATTGTTAACTGGCATAAGCTTTTTTATGTTGTCTTGAGCTGGATAGTTTCTCCTATTCTTGGAGGACTTGTGGGTTTTGCTGTATTCTGGCTAATCAGGTATTCGATTTTGAACACAGAGAGGCCCTTTGAGAATGCAAAAAAGTGGGCGCCATTCTGGATTGCTCTTGCGTTTTTTATTGTGGGTATGACTTTTTACATTAAGACGGTTCATGGGAAGGACATTTTTAAAGCGGTTTTATTTGGGATAGGATTTGCAGCAGTTGCTTTTCTGGTTTCCAAATTCTGGATGCATGTCCATAAGGATTCTGCTGATGAATATAAGGCTGTTGAAAATATTTTTAAACGTGTTCAGGTATTAACATCATGTTATGTAGCTCTTGCTCATGGAGCGAACGACGTTGCAAATGCCATTGGTCCAGTTGCCGCTGTGTATACGGCGATTAAAGGCGGTCTGGCTGGATTTATGGTGCCGGTACCCAAATGGATACTTGCCTATGGTGGTATAGGCATTGCCATTGGTGTGACTACTTATGGCTACAGGGTTATGAGGACAGTTGGCTCAAGAATTACAGAACTCACAAACACCCGTGGATTCAGTATAGATTTCTCAGCAGCAACCGTAGTACTTGTGGCATCAAGACTCGGCTTACCCATATCAACTACACACACTGTTGTAGGTGCAGTAGTGGGAGTTGGACTTGCACGTGGGCTCAACGCTATAAATAAAGGGGTTCTGAGAGATATCGTTATTTCATGGTTTGTCACTGTACCCGTTGCTGCCATTATGGCAGCCGCATTCTTTAAAATATTCATGCATATCTTATAGGAGGTGGAACTATGCCTTTCTGGCTAAAGATTTTCTCTAAAAGTCCCTTTAAACCCATGATTGAGCATGGGAAAGTTGTTAAAGAAACTGTGGAAACACTGGAGCTTGCAGTTGTCGAATGGTATAAACAGAACTATGACGAGATGGAAAAACTCTGTGGGCGTGTGGACCAGCTTGAGAAGGAAGCGGATAAAATTAAAGAATCTATTAGAGATTCACTAAGTCACAGAATTATGATGCCAGTGAGTAGAAACGATGTCCTTCTTTATCTCTACTATCAGGATAAGATAGCAGATACTGCCCAGGATGTTGCAAAGTGGCTTCCTCTTCGTAAACACAAGGATCTTTTGCCTGAAGAGTTGAGAAAAATTATCCTTGAGATGGCCAAGGAAAGCATTGACGCTGTAAGGGGGGTGTATGATGGCATTACCCAGCTTGATGTTGTCCTTGAGAGTGGATTTAATGAGCAGGAGATAGAGAAGGAGTACGAAATTATCAAAAGAGTTGAAATGGTTGAAAGCAAGATCGACAAATATGTGAGTTATATCTTGAATTACGTATTCCAGCATGATGACGAGATGAAATATTCTGAAGCAATTTACATTCTGAGTCTTTCAAGACTACTGAGTTCTATTTCAGATAAGGCGAAAGATTCAGTAGAAAGGATCAGGCAAATGCTCGCCAGATCCTGATAATAATGAGCAGAAGGATAGCGGCTGCCAGTGAAAATATTGCTATCTTTAGATAATCGAAATGTGAACCGCTTGAGCTATCCAGTCTAATTTTCGATAGAGGCTCAACATATTTGTTATCCGCACGTGATAAATTTATTCTCGCTCCAGTAAGGAAAATCGATGTTTTTCCCGATTTAAAAATGGAAGCAATTCTATTTATCTGTTGCTTATCAACTGCATGGAGAATGAGAAAAGTCCTATATGTGCCCTTTGCGGGGTAAACAAGCTCCTCAATATAAGCCGAGGAATCTGCTGGACTTACTATATCAAAGTCATGACCAATTAGCACAAGATTTCGGTTTGCTGCATACTTCTGAGAACTGTCAGCTGTTGATAGTAAGAGTTCCCCGTTTATCACTCCATTTAGTCCTATAAACCTCGAGAATATGATTGCAAGGTAAAATCTTTCTGGATTCATATGGTCAAGTACGATCGCAGTTTTCAATTTGTTATAGGTGGCACCAAACGGAAATGCAAGGTGCGAAAGGTATTTTAGATCTGGAAGTGAAACGTTCCAGTCTCGTTTAATTTCTACATGTGAATTATTACTGATTTCTATGTATGGTATTATGTCGTGAGTCACCCCCTTTAATCTTGCACTGATCCTCAACCTATTCTCTGTCCCTATGATATTTGAGGGAATCCTTAGTTCAATATCGTGTTTCATCTGGTCAATAGAGAATTGCCCGATTCCTTTGTCGTTAAAATATACTGCCACTTTTGATGAGAATGCATCGATATACTTGTTTGTTTTAAATCTTAAAATAATCCTGTTGGAAGAGGGTGAAAAATGTGTCCCTGGTAAAAAATTTATTCTGAGTACAGTATCTTTCTCAGATCCTCTTAGCGTTATGTCTTTCCATCCGAGACTTTTAAAACTGAAATCGCCTGTTGGGGGAGCTACCCATTTTGCCTTAAAGAAATCGTCTCCCACTCTGTTTACTACAGTGTAACTTTTATTGTTTCTGTAGTTATGAGAAAATAATGCTGATAGTGCCTTCCTGACTCCGGAGGGATCATTTCCGGATATTATTATCACAGGTAGTCCAGTATTGTTGTAGAGGAAAATGAGTACTCCATCGTGCCTGGATAGATTTTCGCCTTCCAACGATTTCCATATCAGTTTTCCCCTTCCTCCTCTAATTATAACCAGTCCTGTGGATTCTCTTAACCTATCCATCAAGCCAGTAAGATATGGTTGCTCCATCGGGGTACCGATTACGACAATACCTCCAACATCAACAGTCACAGGATTTTGCGTTACAGAAAGTTTTACACTATCACCAAAAAGAAAGCCAATTGCCTGAGAGAAGAGGGCTATCGCGGAAAGGGTTTTTACATTTTTGCCGTCTGGATAGATGAGATAAATTGACCCGTGGGATTCTTCCACAAATTCATTTATTCCCCTGAAAATGTCCGATTTTGAACCTGAAACCCTCGCTTTTATCCAGATTGAATCCAGTTCGATTAAGTCTTTTACAGTTTTAACTCCATTTGCCGTCAGGAAAAATTCAAGGCGGTTATATTTTGATAACCATGTTGAAGAAAATGGGGCAATGAGATAACCTATCGTATCTTTCACATAAAAATTTGATATGGTATGGTAATTTATCGAGACTTTAAGACTTGCGGCTGGTATTGTTCCGCGGGTCAGTATGTGATATTTTATTCTTACAACTGATTCACCTGGACCAATCATGTTTATAAAAGGAATTTTGAACATCTGGGTGTAGTGATCAGATGGAGATTTCAGTATTATGGGAACTCGAATACCAACCTCTGCATCTTTAATCCATCTGTAACCTGCACTTAGTGGTAAGTATATTAAAAAAATCAAAACAACCCTTTTCATTAATTAATAGTTTAACGTATGTGACAGTTTTGGCCAAATAAGGCCAGGATTTACTTTAAAGAGTCAATTATAAATTTTAAATAACGGGGCATTGCTTTTGGATCTTGAGCAGTGAACAGATTGCCATCTTTCTCAAAAGGTGCCCCTGAATAAATTCCACCTGCATTTATAATATCGTCTTTAATTGCATAGTATCCTGTGACCTTTTTATCTTTGATTATGCCAGCGGAAATTAGCACCCAGGGACCGTGACAGATTGTGCACACAGGTTTACCCTGCATGAACATATTTTTCACAAATTTTAATATTCTTTCGTTACGGCGTAATCTGTCCGGAGCGTATCCTCCGGGTATGAATACCATATCAAATTTATTCTCCATTCCTTCCTCTATCGCCGTGTCGGATGTGAATTTGAGACCATTTTTCCCCTTGTACTCTCGAACTTCCGGAGCCACAATAGTTACTTCCCATCCCTCCTCCTGGAACCTATAAAATGGATATAAAAATTCTGACTCTTCCACATAATCCTCGAGGAGAATAGCTACTCTCATTTTTTACCTCCTTAAAAAATGTAAGTTTTCTTGCGTTTTCTGCGTATTTTGTTTGATTTTTTGTGCCCCTTTACTTCAAATAATGCGTCTCTATAAAGTGCTGCCTTTTCAAAATCGAGTAAGGACGCCGCTATTTTCATTCTTCTCTCAAGCTCTTCTATAAGCTCAAATTTAGAAAGTGATTTCTTGAGATTTTCAATTTCTTCTTTAACCTCATTTTCTTCACGTGTGAGGATTCTTTCATCAGCGACCTTTGTTGTTTGCAGGACCTGATCTACGGATTTTTTAATGGTTTTTGGTATTATGCCGTGTTTTTTATTGTACTCCATCTGAAGTTTTCTACGTCTTTCTGTTTCATCAATGGCCTTTTTCATTGCAGGTGTTATATTGTCCGCATACATAATGACCTCACCGGCAGCGTTTCTCGCAGCTCTACCTGCAATCTGGATTAGTGAAGTCTCGGACCTCAAAAATCCAGTTTTGTCTGCATCAGTGATAATTACAAGTGATACTTCTGGTAAATCGAGGCCCTCTCTCAATAGATTCACACCAACGAGGACATCAAATTCTCCAAGCCTCAGTTCCCTCAATATTTCAACTCTTTCTATAGCATCGATTTCAGAGTGAAGATATTTTACTCTAAACCCCATTTTTAGGAGATAATCTGCAAGATCCTCGGCCATACGTTTGGTGAGGGTTGTGATGAGAACCCTTTCTTTCCGTTCAACTCTTCTGGAAATTTCGTCAATTATATCGTCGATCTGGTGTTCCGTAGGTTTGACGGTAATTCTGGGATCAACAAGTCCGGTGGGTCGAATAATCTGTTCTACAATCAGACCACCTGATTTTTTTATTTCATAAGGTCCAGGAGTTGCAGACATGAAGATAACCTTATCCCACATTTCTTCAAGCTCACTGAATTTAAGGGGTCTATTGTCCAGTGCGGATGGAAGTCTGAAACCATATTCAACGAGGGTTAGCTTTCTTGATCGATCTCCATTGTACATACCCATAAGCTGGGGTATTGTGACGTGAGATTCGTCAATCACCATAAGGAAGTCATCGGGAAAGTAATCGATCAATGTCCAGGGTCTCTGGCCAGGCTTCCTACCTGAAAGGTGTCTGGAATAGTTTTCCACCCCCTGGCAATATCCAATTTCTCGTAACATTTCAAGATCGAACTTTGTCCTCTGCTCAAGCCTCTGTGCTTCAAGAAATTTCCCCTGAATCCGCAATTCTTTTAGCCTCTCCTCAAGCTCCTTTTCAATCGATTCGATCGCCATCTCGATTTTGTCTCTCGTGGTTACCCAGTGTCCTGCCGGATAAATTGCAATTTTTTCTTTTTCTTCGAGAATTTCATCTGTTAGAGGGTGAATGACCTCGATGGAGTCAACTTCATCACCGAAAAATTCAATTCTGACGATATTTTCTTCGTAAGCTGGGATGAGTTCGACCACATCCCCACGCACTCTAAAAGTTCCTCTTTGTAGCTCATAATCATTTCTCGTATACTGGATTTCTACGAGTCTTCTCAAAAATTCATCCCTGTCAAGCTCCTCACCACGTTCCAGAAGAATGAATAATTTTCTTACATCTTCAGGGTCTCCAAGACCATAAATAGCTGAGACAGAAGCTACGATTATTACATCCTCTCGCTCCATGAGTGAGGCTGTTGCCCTTAACCTCATTCTTTCGATATCGTCGTTGATGGAGGATTCTTTCTCAATGTACGTATCCGTTTCAGGAATATAAGCCTCAGGCTGGTAATAATCGTAATAGGAGATGAAATATTCGACAGCATTTTCAGGAAAGAGTTGCTTGAATTCTCCGTATAGTTGAGCTGCGAGTGTTTTATTGTGAGAAATGACGAGCGTCGGCCTTCCGATTTCAGCTATCACGTTGGCAATTGTAAAAGTTTTGCCACTTCCAGTTACGCCGAGTAAGACTTGAAACTTATGTCCCTTTTTGAAGTTTTCAACAAGCTCACGTATTGCCTTTGGCTGGTCACCTGTGGGTTTATACGGGGACACAAGTCTGAATCTTGCCATGATAATTTAAGTTAAGAGAATCGACTCTGTGTGTCAATCCATCAAAAATTTCACGTATGACAATATTTTCAATCTTTTTAATTTTAGATAAAAGTCAATTGTGATAGTTGATGATTTTGCAAAGTTTCAATAAAATTTAATTAATATAGAATTTCTTTCACAAGGAGGTAAAAGACTATGAAGCTCAAGAATAAATTGGCTGAACTTGTCCCTCAGTGGAGGGCCGAGATCACCGAGATCAGGAAAAAGTATGGAAACAAGAAGTTAATGGATGATACCGTAGGACATGCCTACGGTGGTATGAGAGGTCTCAAGGCTCTGGTCTGTGATACTTCAGAAGTTTTCCCTATGGAAGGTGTTAAATTTAGAGGATATACCATTCCTGAGGTGAGGAAATTGCTCCCAAAGGCGAAACCTGATGGTGAGCCCCTTCCTGAGGGAATCTGGTATCTCCTTCTTACAGGTGAAATTCCCACTGAAGAGGATGTAAAGGAAATCACAGAGGAATTCCACAAGAGGGCCGAAGTCCCTGATTATGTCTTTAAAACTATTGACTCGCTTCCAAAAGAAACCCATCCAATGGTTCAGTTCTCCATCGGGATCCTTGCCAATGAAAATGATTCAATTTTCCGTAAGAGATATGAAGAGGGTATGAAGAAGACGGAATACTGGGATGCCACTTTCGAGGATGGACTGACCCTCCTTGCAAGGCTCCCGGTTATTGCCGCTTACATTTACAGACGCACTTACAAGGAAGATACAAAATTAGATTACAGAAAAGACCTTGATTGGGCCGCCAACTTTGCCCACATGCTTGGTATTGATAATGAGGAGTTTTATGAGCTTTTGAGACTTTATCTTGTACTTCATGCCGACCATGAGGGCGGGAATGTCAGTGCCCATACAAATCTCGTTGTTAATTCCGCACTTTCAGATCTATTCTACTCAGTTTCAGCAGCAATGAACGGTCTTGCTGGACCACTCCATGGACTTGCAAACCAGGAAACGCTCCGCTGGATTCAGGCTTTGAGAAACAAATTCGGTGGAACTCCCACAAAAGAGCAGCTTGAACAATTTGTATGGGATACCCTGAACAGCGGTCAGGTTATCCCTGGATACGGTCACGCAGTCCTTAGAGTAACAGACCCAAGATACACGGCGGAAAGAGAGTTCGCCCTCAAATATATGCCAGATGATGAGCTCTTTAAGATTGTGAGCCTCCTCTATGAAGTGGTTCCTCCGATTCTGAAACAGCTTGGAAAGGTTAAGGATCCATGGCCAAATGTAGATGCACACTCCGGTGTCCTTCTCTGGCACTATGGTGTACAGGAATATGACTTCTATACCGTATTCTTTGGTGTTTCAAGAACGCTCGGACTCACTGCGCAGGCAATTATAACAAGAGCGTATGGATTGCCGATTGAGAGACCGAAATCCATTACAACGAGATGGCTCAAGGAAAATCTGGATAAACTACCTGACGCACAGGCATAAGACAAAAATTGTTTAAGAGGGGGAGGGGGCGCCCAAAGGGCGCCCCTTCCCCCTCTTTTCCTTCTCCTTTACAATTGATCCCCTCTCTGTTCATCTTATGTGTTTGTTATGACTCTTTTCACCCATGGAAAACTTTCTCTTTTTCACAATAAACGGGTTTTGCAGGTTGAAAAACACGCTCATGGGTGTTTGATAAATTTTTTACCAGTATTCTCACTCTCACTTTACTGAAAAAACTCTTTATTCCCCTCCTGCTTGCAAAAAGATCTATGTACGGTCACTCCTCCAACTCTGCGGAAGGGAAGTATTCACCTCCACTTGCAGTAGGACTTATCCACAGTTTCCCCTCCACGAAGTGGGAGAGTTTACATCCAAACTCTCCTCCCTCCAAGTGGGAAGAAATTAAGGGGAGGGTAAAAAGAGCTTCACCTGCTCATCCCTGTCAAATCTGCCCTTCTGCTCCCTCCTCAGTTTTCCTCCATAAAGCAAAGCTTTTCTGTGAGACTAAAACATTCTATATGCAGCTCACCTGAAACCGTATTTCTTATTATCACAAAAATATTACTTTTCTATGGGACTCCATCTTAGAGGTGATGAATCAGGAGCGTCTATTTTTTAGTTCTGCTGAATAGATGTAGGCAATCCCCATAGACAATCTGGTTGCTCTGAAATTCGTAAAACCGTGTTTTGAAAGCAATTCTTTCATATTCCTTGGGGTGAGGAAAGCTCTTATGGAGACAGCTAATTCTCTGTAATCTTCCCGAACGCCTGCTATTACATCACCAACCAGGGGCATGATGTAACGTAGATAGATCCAGTAGAAAAATCCAAAAAGATTTTTTTCTGGTGGTGCAAATTCGAGTATGTAGACTTTTCCACCTGGTTTGAGGACCCTTGCCATTTCAGAAATGGCTCTATTATAGTCTGGTAAATTTCGCAAACCGAATCCTATGGTGATGACATCTATTGAATTATCCCTTATAGCAAGTTTCAGAGCGTCACCAAGGATCAGAGGTATTTCAAGCTTTTTCTCTCTGAACTTTTTCACAGCGACTTCGAGCATCTCTGGCGAAATGTCGTAACCGATTACGGTTGAGTCAGAATTTTTCTTTATCTCAATCGCTATATCCCCGGTGCCTGTACAGATATCGAGTACCAATTCGCTGCCTGGATTAATAATCTTCAGTAATTTTTTCCGCCAGAGAACATCAATATATAAACTGAAAAAGTGGTTCAGGAAATCGTATTTCTCAGCTATTTTTCTGTAAATTTGCTCGGCGTTGTTAACCATAACAGGCCAAAAATTATATTGGATTAAGGGGAAAAAGACTATTTCAGGTTACAATAATCAATCCTGTTCTCGGCCATCATCAGGTTGGTATTTCACAATAAAAATTCCTGGATTTACTTCTTCAACACATGAAATTCTGAAATTTTTTCCTGAATAGTCTTTAAGGTAGTATAGGTAATCGATAAAATTCTCATCATAGCAACAGTAAAAATTTGCACCTGTGCCCTCGAATTTTACGATGAGTTCATTCTCGGAATTTTTAACAGTTCTAACTCTACACTCAGGGGCTCGATAATGATTGAATTTTCTTGTGATAGATTTTAGAGTTTCTGGGTTCATTTTGTGGAAGGGGGCGAGGCTCGGTGCCGAGCCTCGCCCCCAATTCTTTAAATCAGTCCTAATTCCTTATGCTTTTCTAAAATTTTATCTGCAAGTTCATCCAACTTCTTGAAGTCCTCAGCACGCGGATTCCCTTTAACAACAACTGGTTCGAGGATTTCGGGCTTGATCTGGGTCAGAAGCGCTTTCATCTGATCCAGCATTCTACCACCCCAGCCGTAGGACCCGATAAAGGTTGCGAACTTGATCTTGGGTTTCAATGCGTTGACCAGGAACACTCCGTAAATGGCCGCAGGATGAGCTCCAGCCAATACCATAGGTGTTCCAACAACAAGGGTTGCTGCATCAACGAGTGCGATCGAGAGCTGACCCAGATCGGCCTTTGTCAGGTTGAAAGGTTTCACGTGGATTCCACGTTTTACCAGGGCATCAATAAAGTGGCAAACCATTCTCTTTGTGCTGCCATGCATGGAAACGTAGGGGAGGATGACGGTATTCGTTACCTGACTTTCGTCAATCCAGTTTTTGTAAGCGTTGATGATAAATTCTGGTTTAAGGTAAATCGGGCCGTGACTTGGCGCGATTATGTCGATCTCTTTCTGCTCTAATTTTGCGATATTTTTTGCAATCTGGCGGCGGAATGGCATCATAATCTCCGCATAGTATCTCTTGGCCTCCTCCAGCACCACGGGGTCTTCTTCAATTAACATGCTGGTAGTTGCGAGGTGTGAACCAAAGAAATCACAGGTGAACGCAATCTTGTCTTCAACAAGGTAGGTTGTCATGGTTTCTGGCCAGTGAACCCACGGGGTGAGGATAAATTCGAGGGTCTTGTCTCCAAGTGAGATCGTGTCTCCCTCGTTTACCACGATGAATTTCTCCTCAGGAATGTGGAGAAGATCCTCGAGAAATGATTTGCATTTAGCATTAGTTACCACTTTTGCCTCAGGGTAGAGATTTAGAATTTCAGGTATTCCACCGGAATGGTCCTGTTCGGCATGACTTGAAATAACATAATCAATTTTATCCACTTTCAGGTGTTTCAGATTAGCAATGAGCTGTTCCATTGTTTCAGGGTCGACCGTGTCAATGAGTGCAGTTTTTTCTGAACCTATGATGAGGTAGGCATTATAAGATGTGCCGTGTGGTAGGGGAATCAATTCATCAAATATTTTTCTATCCCAATGAATTGCTCCCACTTCGTAAACATTCTCTTTAACTTTAAAAATAGCCATTTTTACTCCTCCAATGGTTCAAATTCTTGTTTTTCAGCGCCACATAGTGGGCAGGTCCAGTCGTCGGGTAATTCATCGAAAGGTGTACCCGGAGCTATGCCATTGTCTGGATCGCCCTTTTCAGGGTCATAGATATATCCACAGACTGAGCATCTGTACTTTTTCATGATAATCTCCTTGATGTAGGGGATATTTAAATGTTAATTGGGGCGCTCCCGAAGGGAGCGCCCCAATTAAGTAAATTTTATTCAACCTTCAATTCTGCTGTTCCACCCCAGAGCCCGTGAATGTTGCAGAACGAAAATGCATAAAGCGTGCCTGACTTCTCTGTTTTGAAAGCGAATGAAACAGCTGGCTCAGCATATACGGTGCTCGTATTGGGACCTTCCGTTGATGCTCCATGAGCGCTAAATTCGAATCGACCAATATGAAGAGGATTCTTCATACCTTCTGGCAGGAAGAAAACCTCTATGTACTCGATGTGGTGTTCGGTTGTGTTCGGATGTGGAATTTCTTTCCCCACTGAAACGGTTATCATAACCTTTTCACCCTTCTTAATTTTATCTGGTAAATCAAAGACAGGCGCATGTTTTTCATTTTTCCAATCAGCAGTTTGAATTAATTCCTGCAAAGTTTTCATAGCCCGACCTCCTTTTTTAAACTTATTATAATTGGAATAATTCAAAATTACCACCCATAAGTAGTAATTTTGTACCTGTGGATTTGAGTTTTAGAATTTTTAAGAATCTGTTGGATGTGATAGTATGTTCGTTCTATTTCTTGATTTTTAAAAGCAAATGAGATGGTGAGGGATTCAATTTTGGAATTTTTTTAAAAGATCATTCAAAATTTAATAATTAACTGTAGAATTGGCATGTGTGTAATTCTTTTTTTCAAGTACAGGAGAATTCACGATTGTACAGGGGCCAGTGGATAACAATTTTTGACTTTTTAAAATTGCTGTAACGTTTGACGGAACACACGGTGTGAACTACACTTCAGAACTATGAAAAAGTTGAAAATTTTACTTATATTCTCGTTATCGTTCTTATATGGTATTCAAAATCATCCCACCGATCTTGTTATTTCGAGGATAGTTAATACCCCTGTTTCTTATCCCATAAGGTTTGTATTTCTTGGTGATTCTCGTAAATCTTTTAACTATTGGGATCCTGATGCTGACAGTATTTTCAGTATAGCAAGAGAGCAGATAGATCAGCTTCATCCGTTGTTTGTGATACATGGCGGTGATTTTGTACAGGATGGTTATCGCAGTGAGTTTTTACATTTCGTGGAAGTGATAGACTCATCTCAGACAAATTTTTTGACTGTGAGAGGTAATCATGAGTTGTATGCCGACGAGGGACCATTTATGTATGATTCAATTTTTGGTAATCCTGATTACTATTTTGACTATGGACGTTACAGATTCATTATACTCGCAGATTGTCAACAGGATTCCTCGACCAATCAATATGGTCATTACATCGATTATTTAATTTCAAATGAGCAGTTAAATTGGCTTGACTCTCTACTTGCAGATGCCCAATCTCGTGGATTGATCAGCTTTGTTTTTGCCCACGTACCACCGTATCAGCCAGGTCATGATACGACTTATTGTCTTGGATATTCACATTATATACCTTACCCAAATTATGAGAGGAGTCATACTCAGCAGTTTACCGATATGCTCACCAGGTATAATGTGCCGATTGCCTTCTTTTCCCATCATCACTTTTATGATAGACATGAGTATCAAGGGGTATGGTATATCATTAGTGGCGGTGCTGGGGCACCCCTGTATGGTTCTCTGTCACCACCACCCTATGGATGTTCATGTTACCATTTCCTTTCATTTGAGCTGGATTCGGTAGGTATTATAAAAGCCTACTTCTATCATATCGGGAATGAGATTCCAGATCCGTATTACAGTTTTACAGTTTCCGTCACCGGTGTCGATGAAATTGGAAGGGGAGTGGTGCAGAGTCGCATTCTGGTTGTGAGGAAGAACGCACCATTTATGTGGAATGGGGAGATTTTTACTGTTGATGGGAGAAGGATAGTGAAAACAATTAGGATGACGAGGATTACACTGGGCAAAGAGGGAGTTTATTTTGGAATAGAGTCAGGTAAATTAAAGAGGCTTGTTGTAATCCCTTGAATTTTTGTCTATAAGGTGGATTGTATAACCGTGGTATAAGGCTCAGGAAAGTTTGAAAGAAATTAGCAAGTAGCATTAAAATAAAGCTCATAGGAGGAAAGATATGGCGAGTGAAATCGAGATTTTAAAAAGGGTTATAGCCACTGACTGTGGTAGCACAACAACCAAGGCGATATTAATAGGTAAGAAAGAAGATAGCTATCGTTTAATTGCGAGAGGAGAGGCGCCGACGACTGTGGAGGCGCCGTTTGAGGATGTTACAAGGGGTGTTTTGAATGCGTTTAGAGAGGTGGAAGAGTTAACAGGGATAAAGATCCTTGAGGGTGAGAAAATTGTTAAGCCGGCTCAGGAGAAGGAAGGTGTAGACGCTTATGTTTCCACATCATCTGCAGGTGGTGGATTGCAGATGCTTGTAGCTGGAGTGGTTAAGAGTATGACAGCGGAGAGTGCAGCCCGTGCAGCTCTTGGCGCAGGTGCTATTGTTATGGAGGTGATTGCGTCAAATGATGGGAGAATGCCTCATGAAAGAGTAGAATTAATAAGAAGACTACGTCCTGATATGATTCTTCTTGCAGGAGGCGTGGATGGTGGTACCAAAAAACATGTAATAGAGCTTGCAGAGCTCATTGCTGCAGCAGAGCCGCGGCCAAGATTTGGTGTCGGCTATAAACTCCCTGTTATCTATGCAGGGAATAAAGATGCGAGAGAAGATATTCAAAAAATTCTTGGGGATAAAGTAGCCCTTTATATTGTTGATAACATTCGTCCGGTTCTTGAGAGAGAAAATCTCCGTCCGGCGAGAGACAAGATCCATGAATTATTTATGGAGCATGTAATGCAGCATGCTCCAGGATACAAGAAGCTAATGAGCTGGACAGATGTTCCCATTATGCCAACGCCGGGTGCAGTTGGACTGCTTGTGGAAAAGGTCGCTCGTAAAAATAACATTGAAGTCCTTGGAGTTGACATAGGCGGGGCTACGACGGACGTTTTCTCTGTTTTCCAGGGAGTTTTCAACAGGACGGTATCTGCTAATCTCGGTATGAGCTATTCAATTTCAAACGTGATGGTAGAAGCGGGTATTAAGAATATCCTTCGCTGGGTGCCCTTCAAGATAGAGGAGTCTGATTTGAGAAACAGGATCAGGAATAAGATGATCAGACCGACAACAATTCCACAGACACTCGAGGAGCTTATTATTGAGCAGGCTATTGCGAGAGAGGCATTGAGACTTGCATTCCAGCACCACAAGGCGATGGCTGTTGGCTTGAAAGGTGTTCAGCAGCAGAGAACAATTTCCGATGCATTTGCTCAGACGATGACGGGCGAAACGCTTGTCAATATGATGACACTTGCTCTTATAATTGGTTCTGGTGGTGTTTTGTCTCATGCCCCAAGACGTCAGCAGGCGGCGTTGATGATGCTTGATGCATTTCAGCCAGAAGGGGTTACCATGCTCACAGTTGATTCGATCTTCATGATGCCCCATCTTGGCGTGCTTTCAACGGTCCATGAAGAGGCAGCAACTGAGGTGTTTGACCGTGATTGCTTGATTCGTCTTGGAAGCTCCATTTCACCCAGAGGCGTTGATAAAGATGGTAAACCCTGTGTAAAAATACAGCTTGAACTCCCAAGAGGGGAGAGGAAGAAATTAACTGTAAACTTCGGTGATCTCGTAAAAGTTCCTCTTGGAATCGGCGAGAAGGCAAAGGCTATAATTGAACCTACAAAGAATTTTGATGTTGGAGCTGGGAAGGGAAAGGTTAGTGAAGTTGAGGTTGAAGGTGGTGTCGTTGGCTTAATTATTGATTGTAGAGGGAGACCATTACAGATTCCTGAAGATCCCAGAGCAAGGGTTGAAAAATTATCTAAATGGATTAAGGCCCTTGATGTTTACCCACAGGATAGGTATCAAGAGCTTATAGAGAAGTGGGCTTAAATTAGTTTACTTCTCTGTTATCAAAAAACTTGACATCCTCCACTCAGGGATTATATAAATATTAGTGCAACAAAATAAAAACTCCTGAAGGGGGGATGAAGTATGATAAAAGAAATCGGGCCGAATGAGCCTGTATATGTCATTAGCGTTGCGGCAAGGCTCGTTGGATTACATGTTCAGACGTTGAGATTATATGAAAAGAAGGGACTTGTTGTGCCGAAAAGAACAGATAAGAAGACAAGATTGTACTCTTTGAATGATCTTAAAAAACTAAAATTGATTAAATATTTAACACATGAAAAGGGCTTGAACCTTGCAGGAGTAAAGATGATTTTGGAAATGACGGTAGATATAGATAAAGCCCTGGAGGAATTCGAAAAAGATGGGTCTTTATAACATAGATGAGAAGTCTCTCGAAATTTATTTCAGAGAAATTGCGGACTCTCCTACTCTTACACCGGAGGAGGAGAGGGAGCTTATTATCCGTGCCCAGAAGGGTGACAAAGAAGCGATTGAGAAGTTGATTTATTCACATTTGAAATTTGTTGTAAGTATTGCCAGACATTATCAGGGGTATGGAGTACCCCTTGCAGACTTAATTAATGAGGGGAATCTTGGTCTATTAAGGGCCCTGAAACGGTTTGACCCCAATAGAAAAGTAAGATTTTTATCCTACGCGATATGGTGGATACGTCAGGCGATAATGAAGGCTCTAAATGAGCAGTCCAGACTGATTAAAATCTCAGGTGAACAGCGTGCAAAGATGAAGAAGATTCGTGAGGCTCAAATTGACCTGCTTCAGGAGAAAGGAGTGGAACCTACCTTTGAGGAAATTGCCGAGGAAATCGGTCTTCCGCTTGAAGAGGTTAAAAAATCCTACAACATGATTACCTCAGAGGTGTCACTTGATTCGCCAGTCTATCCTGACAATGAGAAACAAACTCTTGTTGATATTGTAAATCAGGATGCTTTACCTTCACCTGAAGAGGCTTACGAGGAAGTTGAACTTGTAGAGAGGTTGAAGGAGGCTATGAAAGACCTGCGTCCGAGAGATAAACTGATACTTGAAATGTATTATGGCCTCGATGATGGTAGACCGAAGACGCTTGAAGAAATAGGTCGACAGCTGGGTATCTCACGTGAAAGAGTGAGACAGTTAAAGGAGCGTGCTTTGAAGACCCTCAAGCAGAAACACGGTGAACTTCTAAAGAATTTGATATGATGTACATTCGAGAAGACATGCTCATAGAAAAGTTGAAAGAGTTTTACAAACCACATCCGCGTATTGTAAATGGATTTGGTGATGACACAGTTATAATGAGGGAAATTCCTACTCAGAACATCGTATTGAGTGTTGATGCAACAATTGAGGGGCGACATTTTTACCCGGATATTCTTCCTTATGAACAGGTAGGCCATCGGGCTCTTGCAGGGGCGCTTTCCGATCTTGCCGTTGTAGGTGCAACTCCGCTTACATTCCTTGTT
>CAYNMM010000127.1:0-58274 GCA_964398355.1 uncultured bacterium | reverse complement strand
TGCCACTTGGTGATATAATCGATGTGGAGAAGGAGAGGAGCCGGATTTCTAAGGAAGTGAACGCTCTGAAGCAGCAGATTGAGAAGTTAGTGAAAAAACTTGCCAATAAGGCATTCCTTGAAAAAGCACCAGAAGAGGTGGTCAGACGCGAGCATGAAAAGCTTGATAGATTTAAAAATAAGCTTGAGAAATTACAGGAAAGACTGAAAAATCTATAAGTTACACTATTTTTGAGTTTATAAATTCCATAACTTTTAAATTCTGTTAAATTCTGTACGATTTCGTAGTTATTGTTTTAAGCAAGGATGTTTGCTGATTATTACCAGGCTTTTCAGAATGTTGTGTAAATTTTTTGCATGTTTCCATTCTTGGCTATGCTTTGAGAAAAATTTGTAATTTTTACACTTTGGACACAATGGGATTTCCGGGAAAATATTAGTTAGGGAACAAAACGTAAATCCGCTCCCTCAGGGTAAGAGAGAATGATGATTATTGCTCTTAATTCTGCAGATGAAAAGTATATTTGGTTTATTCGTAAAATATGTCAATTTTAAATTTTGACAAAATTTGTGTATTGGTTTTTCTATCCAATTTGTGGCCATTCCAAAATCATTTTTGAAATTATCACAGGCAATGCAAGGGGTCTTTTAGTGTTTCATGAATTGTGATGTTCAGCCAGTATAAAACCATCTTTTGAACCTCGGTGAAAAAGTGATTCCCCCGATAGAAAGAATCTCTTTTCAAAATCCTGCAGTTTAGAAAATGCATTTGTTATAAATTTTCTGATAGAGGTATGACTGGGTAGAATTTAACTTTGTCCAGGAAGTTCCACGAATTTAGCTTTTCTTAAATATTTCTGGGATTTTCAACGGGTCCATTGACAAATATCACTAAAATAGTTACAATTATTTATGGATACTATGCTTTTTGGTGCAAAGTAGCAAAATTTACAAAAGAGGTGATACAATGAGAGAAATATATCTTGATTACAATGCTACAACCCCTGTAGATCCGGGAGTTGTAGAAGCAATGTTGCCATATCTTAAAGGGTATTTCCACAATCCGTCTTCACTATACAGCGGTTCAATCAGGGTTAGATCTGATATCGAATTTGCCAGAAAAAAGGTCGCCAGTTTGATAAATTCACGACCTGATGAGATAGTTTTCACTGGAGGGGGAAGCGAAGCTGATAATTTGGCGATCAAAGGGGTAGCCTTTGCTCATAGTGATAAGGGAAGGCATATCATCACTTCATCCATTGAACATCATGCAGTTCTTCATACGTGTAAATTCCTCGAAAAAATGGGGTATGATGTTACGTACCTTCCAGTAGATAAATATGGATTTGTTGATCCAGATGACCTTAAGAAATCAATCAGAAAGGACACGATTCTTGTGTCCATTATGCTTGCAAATAATGAGATTGGTACTATCGAGCCTATAGAGGAACTCGCCAAGATTGCCCATGATCATGGAGTTCTATTCCACTCAGATGCGGTTCAGGCAGTTGGGAAAATTCCGGTGGACGTTGAGGAGCTTGGAGTCGATCTCCTATCAATGTCTGCGCACAAGTTTTATGGGCCAAAGGGAGTCGGAGCCCTTTACATGAGAAAAGGAGTGAAGCTCGCCCCACTGATTCATGGTGGGTCTCAGGAGAAGAATAGACGTGCCGGGACAGAAAACGTTGCAGGTATCATCGGAATGGGTAAGGCAGCCGAGATTGCCATCGAGGAAATGCAAGATGAGGAAAGAAGAATAAAACCCTTGCGAGATAAACTTGAAGAAGGGATTTTCTCCCGAATTCCTGAAATAATCGTAAACGGACACCCTGAAAATAGACTGTACAACACGCTGAATGTCTGTATAAAGTTTATAGAAGGTGAAAGTATGCTTGCGCTTCTTGACGCTAAGGGCATCAGCACTTCTTCTGGATCTGCCTGCACATCTTCCTCCCTTGAACCATCCCATGTTTTGCTTGCTATTGGCATTCCTCACGAAATTGCACATGGAAGTTTGAGGTTCAGTCTTGGTAAGTACAACACCGAAGAAGATATTGACACAGTACTTGAAGTTCTTCCAGATATTGTTAAGAAACTCAGAAAACTTTCCCCTTACTGGAGCCACGGTTAATGGATATTCTCCTAAAAATTCTTGATGAGAGTTTACGCCTTTTTGTAAGGATTTCTCCATATTTGCTAGTGGGATTTGCAATTTCCGGAATTCTTCATATGTTTGTTGATTCTGGTTTCGTCATAAGGAATCTGAAGAGTGGGAAAAGTTCGATATTAAAAGCCGTTGCTCTTGGAGTTCCTTTACCGGTTTGTTCGTGTGGAGTTATTCCGATTGCTGCCTCTTTCAAGAGACAGGGAGCTAGCAAAGCTTCGATTCTTGCCTTTCTCTATTCGACCCCGGTCACTGGTGTGGATTCCATCCTTGTGACTTATGCACTGCTGGGAACTGCATTTGCCATTTTCAGACCAATGGCTGCATTTGTGGGTGGAATCCTTATTGGTCTTATAGTTTTGAAATTTGCTCACGGAAATGGAGCTGAAGATCACCACGACACCAGAGTGCATTCGGGTGGCAAGAAGAGTTTAAAAGAGGCATTTGGTTACAGTTTTTCTTATCTTCCCGGCGAAATAGGGAAATGGATAATTGCTGGAGTTCTCCTCGGGGGAATTGTGAGTGTGATGATCCCCGCTGATATTGGACGTTATCTTTCCAATCCTTACCTTGCTTATCCTGCGGTTCTTTTGATTTCCATACCGCTTTATGTTTGTGCTACAGGATCTGTCCCGGTAGCAGCTGCCTTTATTGCAAAGGGACTTTCACCGGGCGCAGCTCTTGCTTTCCTGATAGCTGGACCTGCCACCAATACCGTGACGATAACCTTTGTTCTAAAAGACCTTGGAAAGAAATTTGCTGCCATTTACCTTGCAGGTATTGCCCTGACTTCTGTCGCATTCGGAATAATCTTTGATGAATTAATTCGGATTTTCGGCATAGAGACGTTTGTCCGTGCAAGTGTTACCACTGGAAGTGTGGGTATCATTTCTCAAATTTCTGCCGTGATTCTTGCTGGAATTATATTCTTCGCTCTTTTTAAGCCATCAATAACTCTAAAAAAGAAAGAGGAGGAAGAAATGAAGCTCATTTTAAAAGTCCCTGGAATGATGTGTGAGGGGTGTGTTTATTCGATCAAAAGTAAACTATTGCCACTAAAAGAAGTTAAAAACGTTAAAGTAGACCTTGGGAGTCATGAGGTCTATGTTGACACAGACCTGCCGGCCGAGGTCATCAAAGAGGCCATTAACGAGGCAGGTTATGAAGTTGAGGAAATAACCATAAAAAGTTGAGGTGAGATATGCTGGAATACAGTGAGAAAGTTTTAAAGGAATTTATGAATCCCAAGAACATGGGGAAGCTGGAGCAGGCAGACGGAATCGGCAAAGTAGGAAATCCTGTCTGTGGTGATGTTATGTGGATTTACATAAAGGTTGAGGGTGACGTTATTGTTGATGTGAAATTTCAGACCTTTGGGTGTGTGGCGGCGATTGCAACATCGTCCAAGGTGACAGAGCTTGTGAAGGGAAAGCGGATCGATGAGGCCTTGAAGATTACGAACAAGGTGGTTGCAGAAGCCCTTGACGGCCTGCCACCTGTGAAGATGCACTGCTCATTACTCGCAGAGCAGGGCATCAAAGCTGCCATCGAGGATTATCTTGAGAGGAAGAAAAAGGATTAAAAATTTTATCAAATCTTCGCTCGATAAAAAAGTAATTATGTAAGGTCAAAACATTAAGCAGTAAACATTCCTTAGTGTTTCCCCTCTAAAGAAAGGGGATTTTGACACAAAGTTATACCGAAGTAGTAAAGTTGATCTTCAATTGTGAAGATGTTTTTCTGACGGTGAGTTCGCCGGTGGGGCCGATGGGGATGGTGACGAAGTGCTCGCCGTGGCCGAATGGATACCCGTAGACAACAGGGATTCCGAGGTCGCCTGTGCGGTCCTCTATCACTTTCAATAAATCTGCAAGATCAAAATCACCTACAAAGTCTCCAAAGACAATTCCCCTAACTTCTTCAAGTTTACCCGCAAGCCTGAGCTGGGTCAGCATTCGATCAATGCGGTAGAGTGGCTCGTCGACATCTTCAAGGAACAGGATGGTATCAGTGAAATCCGGCTCAAACGGGGTCCCGATAAGAGCGTTGACAAGTGAGAGACAGCCTCCGAGGAGTCTCCCTGAAGCATTTCCCTCACGTATGATGTGAATTTGTAAAGGGTTGGGAGAAATAGAGTAATCCTCAATTTTTATCGCTTTCAAAAAATATTCAATTGAAAGGGCATCACGTTTTGAAAAGAGTGATGCAACCATAGGTCCTTCAAACGTTATTAATCCAGTCTTTTCCGTGATCGGGATGAGGAGAGATGTTAAATCGCTAAAACCCATTAGGATTTTTGGATGTAGAATGATCGTGTCATATTCAATTTTATCAAGTAGTCTCAAAGTGCCATATCCCCCTCTTGCTGCAATGATCGCCTTTATATCGTCACGCTCAACGAATTCCATTAAATCCTGGAGTCTATGTTCGTCACTTCCTGCAAGATAAAGGTTGGATTCGAAAAGGTGTTTCCCAAGTTCAATTTCAAATCCAAGTCCCTTTAATGTCTCAATCCCTTTCTCAAGTTTGGTTTTATCTGGAATTGGACTCGCGGGTGCAATTATTCCAATTTTATCCCCCTTTTTCAGAGGTTCTGGCAGAATTGCGCTACGTTTCATTTTTCACCTTCCTTTCATACGAAAAGGCGTAGTATAGACCTGACATGATAAAGAAAAATACTGTCGAATAGATCAATGGTTCTACGTAAGGTTTCAGATTCAAAATGTAAGCAAAAGTTAAAAGAAAGAAGGATATACCGGCCAGTTTCCCAAGTATATTTGACTTTGCGACGAGGCGGTATCTCTTGAGGAGTAACCAGCCGATAAAGATTGCTCCTATTTCTCTCAGAATGATGATCCCGAATGCCCAGAATGGAAAGTTCCATTTGAGATAAAGTATGAAAATAATGGAGATGACAAGAATTTTATCCAGTAGGTGGTCAAGTAACTGGCCAATTCGTGTTACCCGACCGGTCTTTCTTGCTATGTAGCCATCAAGAACGTCAGATAAACCTGCCAGGGAAAGGAGAGCAAGGAATTGTCGTATCTTTAGATGCCATAAACTGATCAGAACAAAGGGCATAAGTACCAATCTAAAGAGTGTAATTAAATTCTGTGTTTCAAATATACGATCAAGCTCAAGGGTTTCTACCCAATTACCGTTTCTTGTTTCTGTTCTTAAGTCTGTCACCAAATGTTACCTCCAGAACCTGATCCACATGTTCCACGAAGTGGAATTCAAGTTCCTTTTTTACATAATCAGGAACCTCAAGGAGGTCTTTTTTATTCCATTCCGGTAGAATAACTTTTTTTATTCCTGCGCGATTAGCAGCGATCACCTTTTCCTTAATACCGCCGACGGGTAAAACCTTACCTCTGAGAGTGATTTCACCTGTCATAGCGAGTTCTGTATCAACTGGTACACCGGTCAAAGCGGAAACGAGTGCAGTAAATATTGCGACACCAGCGGATGGGCCGTCTTTTGGAATTGCACCTTCTGGAACGTGGATGTGGATATCATACTTTTCGTAGAATTTTGGATCGATTCCAAGAATTTCGGCCTTTGAGCGGACGAGAGAAAGGGCAGCTTCAGCAGACTCCTTCATCACATCGCCCAGCTGACCTGTAAGGATTAAATTTTTGCCCCCGGGCATTTTCAGGGCTTCAATGAAAAGTATATCTCCACCGGTTGGGGTCCATGCAAGACCAGTAACAACTCCTGGCTCTCCCTTCCTTTCTTTGACCTCGGAAAAATAAACAGGTGGTCCAAGGAATTTTTCCACCTTTTTGGGTGTAATAATGATTTTGGAATCTTTAAGTTTCCCTTCAGCCACAAGTGTCGCGATCTTACGCATTATCCCGCCAATTTTCCTCTCGAGATTTCTTACTCCCGCTTCACGTGTGTATTCTCGTATAATTTTCATAATAGCTTTTTTCTGGAAAATAATATTGTAGTTCTCAAGTCCGTTTTCTTTTTTCTGTCTTGGTATCAGGTAGTTTTCGGCTATTTTTTGTTTTTCTATATCAACGTACCCTGGAATTTCAATAATCTCCATACGGTCGAGAAGGGGAGGAGGAATAGTGGCTGTTACGTTGGCAGTAGTGATGAAAAGCACTTTTGAGAGATCAAATGGCACCTCGAGATAATGGTCACTGAATGCGTAGTTTTGTTCCGGGTCAAGTACTTCAAGCAGAGCAGATGCGGGATCTCCTCTAAAATCGGCGCCAATTTTATCTATCTCATCGAGCATAAAGACCGGATTTTTCGAACCGGCCTGTTTTATGCCCTGTATAATCCTTCCGGGTAAAGCTCCAACGTAGGTGCGGCGATGTCCTCTTATTTCGGCTTCGTCTCTAATACCTCCAAGGGAAATCCTGACAAATTTTCTTCCCAGTGCTCGCGCAATAGAGCGACCAAGCGATGTTTTACCAACACCTGGAGGTCCTACAAAGCAGAGAATAGGACCTTTTGTGTCTGATTTCAATTTTCTGACTGCAAGAAATTCAATAATCCTTTCTTTCACCTTATCAAGATCGAAATGGTCTTCGTCAAGGATCTTCCTGGCCCTTTTAAGGTCAAGATTATCCTCCGTTTCTTTACTCCATGGGAGTTCTATAAGCCAATCAAGGTAGTTTCTGACGACTGTGTACTCTGGAGAACCGACCATCATTTTCGAGAGCTTATCAAGTTCTTTTAGAGCAACTTCCTTAACATTTTCCGGCATTCCGGCTTTCTCGATTTTATCCCGAAGTTCGTTGATCTCTCGCTGTTTTTCATCAAGCATTCCAAGCTCTTTCTGTATGGCTTTGAGCTGTTCTCTCAAAATGTATTCTCGCTGTCCTTTATCAACTTCCTGTTTTACTTTTTCCTGTATTTCTGCCGATAATTTAGCGACTTCAAGCTCTTTACTGAGGAGTGGAAGTAGTTTCTTTAATCTTTCTTCAGGATCGACAGCTTCGAGAATAGCCTGTTTATCCTGTACAGAGAAATTCATATATGAAGCTATAAAATCTGCGAGTTTACCTGGTTCCTTAATATTAAGTGCCATTACGGCGAATTCGTCCGGTAAATAGGGGGAGAATTTTACAATCTGCTGGAACATCTGGAGAACATTGTTCTTGAGTGCCTGAATCTCTACAGTATCTTTCTCAACTTCTTCAACTTCTTCAATTCTGGCGACAAGATAAGGGTCTGTTTGAGTGTACTGTAAAATTTTAATTCGCTTGAGTCCCTGGACCATAACTCTCATGGCGCCGTCGGGTGTTCGGATCATTCTCAATACCAGTGCGGCAGTTCCAAAAGAGTACAGATCCTGTGGCCCCGGATTTTCAACTTCTTCACTCTTCTGAGCTACAGCAGCAATCAATCTGTCCTTGCTCAGGGCATCATCTATTAATTTCTGAGACCTTTCATTTGTTAAAACAAGTGGAGCCATTAAATTTGGATAGAGTACTCCACCTTTAATTGGTAAAACAGGTAATTCTTCGGGTATTTTTAATCCACTTTCTGGTAACAAAGGATTCTGTTCCATACTACTCTCCTTTTTCGATTTCAATTTCTCTGAATTTGTAAATTTTCTTTGGGACATCAATGATTAAAAGGCCATTCTTGAGGTGTGATTCTATCTTATCGACATCCACCTGCTCACCGATATAGACCTTTCTCTCAAAAGGGCCGTATGCAATCTCAACAACGTGGAATTTTCTTTGATTTTCTTCACAGAAGTCTTTCCTGATACCAAATACCTTTAGTGTACCGTCTCTATATTCAACGCGAACATCTTCTTTTTCAACTCCAGGTAATGCTACCTGAATGACGAATTTTTCCTCTGTTTCAAAAACATTGACCGGAGGTTTGTAAATCTCAGCAAACTCCAGTTTAGGCTTGTATTCGACAAGGAAACTCCATATTTCATCAAATTCTTTCCAGTCTATCATCTTTTTCGACCCCCTTGGTATAAGTACCAAGTTTATGATATAGCGAAAGAACCACAAGATTAATTGCTACGTTGTTAAATCCCCCTTCAGGGATAATTATATCTGCATATTTTTTTGTCTGTTCAACAAATTCAAGGTGCATGGGACGGACTGTCGTTAGATACTGTTCTATTACGGAATCCATATCGCGTCCGCGTTCACGAATATCCCTCTTCAGTCTTCGAATAAATCTGATATCGTCAGGTGTGTCAACATAAATTTTGATATCCATCAGCGAACGAATTTCGGGATCGTACAGTACGAGAATACCTTCAAGAATGATGATTTTTCCAGGGATGACCCGGATTGTCTCCTTCTTACGAAGATGTAGCACGTAATCATAAATGGGCATTTCAATTGGTTTACCTTCTCTCAAATCTATCAGATGTTTTTTTAAGAGCTCGTTATCAAAGGCATCTGGATGATCGTAATTCAATTTTTTCCTTTCCTCGAAGTCAAGGTCACTTCTATCCTTGTAATATGCATCCTGTGGAATAATTGTCACATTTTCAACACCCATCTCCTGCTCAATCCTTCTTGCAACGGTGGTCTTTCCTGAGCCGGTTCCTCCAGCTATTCCAAGTAAAATCCTCCTCATTTCTGGTCTTCGATTATTTCGTCGACTGGCTCTTCGATTGCGTTTTCGACGGCTTTCTTCTCTGTTTCTTTGTCCTCCCTATGGTTGTCTTTCAAACCAAGAAGTTCGTCAAGTTCACTGCCACTGAGGGTTTCCTTTTCCAGGAGAGTTTGGGCGACGAGATGTAGCTTGTCAATATTTGCCGTGAGGATATTTTTTGCAGTTTCCTCAGCGTCATATACAAATTTTCTAATTTCATCGTCGATGAGGACTGCGATTTCCTCGGAGTAATTTTTCTTCATAGCGAGTTCACGACCGATAAAAACTTCTTGTTCAGCCTTACCAAATGTAACTGGTCCGAGTTTTTCAGACATACCCCATTCACAGACCATTTTTCTTGCAAGTTCGGTCGCTCTTTCAAGATCATTTCCAGCTCCAGTGGTAAGTTCATTAAAAATGAGTTGTTCTGCTACCCGGCCGCCCATGAGAATAGCTAATTGATTTTTCAGGTATTCTTTTGAATAGATATGCCGATCATCGATTGGTAATTGCTGGGTTACACCGAGGGCACGTCCGCGAGGTATAATCGTTACTTTATGTACCGGATCAGTACCTGGGAGCATACGCGTTACTATTGCGTGTCCGGCCTCATGGTAAGCAATTTTTGTTCTCTCTTCCTTGGAAAGGACGAGGCTCTTTCTTGCGGCTCCCATAAGAACTTTGTCCTTTGCCTCCTCAAAGTCATCCATTGTAACCTTAGCATGTCCTCTCCGAGCCGCAATGAGAGCGGCTTCATTTACAAGGTTTGCAAGATCGGCACCGGAAAATCCAGGAGTGCCTCTCGCTATTGTACCGAGGTCTACGTCGTCGGCCAATGGTACTTTCCTTGTATGGATCTTGAGAATTTCTTCACGTCCTTTAACATCCGGTCTATCGACGACGATCTGTCTGTCAAACCTGCCGGGCCTCAGAAGAGCCGGGTCAAGGATATCGGGTCGGTTTGTAGCGGCCATGACGACGATACCCTCGGATGTGTCAAAGCCGTCCATTTCGACGAGAAGCTGGTTTAAAGTCTGTTCTCTCTCATCATGTCCACCACCAAGACCAGCGCCTCTCAATCTACCAACGGCGTCTATTTCGTCTATAAAGACTATGCACGGCGCATGCTGTTTTGCCTGTTCAAAGAGATCTCTAACTCTTGCAGCTCCTACACCAACAAACAGTTCGACGAAATCTGAGCCTGAGATTGAGAGGAATGGAACGCCTGCCTCCCCAGCGACAGCCTTTGCGAGTAAGGTTTTTCCTGTGCCCGGCGGTCCAACGAGCAGAACGCCCTTGGGTATTCTGGCTCCCAGTCTCTTAAATTTTTCAGGGTGTTTAAGAAATTCAATAACTTCCTGTAGCTCTTCCTTGGCCTCATCTACACCTGCAACATCGTTGAAAGTTACTTTTGGTCTGTCTTCATTCAGAATTTTTACACGACTTTTACCAAATTTAAATGCCTCTCGAGGGCCTCCGCCGAACTGCCGCGAGAGAAACCACCAGAAGAGGATAAAAAGAACAATCCAGGGTAAGTAACTAATTAGGACATCTCGCCAGATCTGTTTTGGCTTTGCTACCACGTCCACTCCTGACTCAGCAAGCTTTCTCACAAGTTGAGGATCTTCATAGGGTATGTGAGTTACAAAATTTGTTTCCTGACCGTTCTGCGTTTTAACCGGATTTTTAAAAACTCCCTTAATATCCTTTCCCGCGATTGTAACCTCTTTGATATTCCCCTTATCAAGTTCATTCAAAAATTCAGAATAGCTTATTTCAACCCTCGTGTAGTGGGTTCCACTAAACAACTGAATCATAATGATCGCCGTAAGGAGTAAAAACAGCCAGAGGAAAGTAGTTCTCATAAAGTTGTTTGGAGTGGGTTTCTTATTGTTATTCATCATACATTTTTCACCTCTTCAGGGGATAATTCCCGAATGTATTTTAATTGCCTGTATTTTTCTGCAAAATCAAGCCCATATCCAACCAGAAAGAGATCAGGAACCTCAAATCCGATGTAGTGAACCGGGACTTCTACAACGCGTCTCTCTTTTTTATCAAGGAAAACACAAATCTTCAGACTTTTGGGATTTCTTGTTCTAAGAAGATCAAATAAGTATTTCAGAGTTAAGCCAGTATCCACGATATCTTCCACAATTATGACATCTTTGCCTTCAATGCTTTCGGAGAGATCTTTTAGTATCTTTACTTCTCCGCTTGTTTCTGTTGCTTTTCCATAAGATGAGACAGCAAGAAAATCCACTTCTACTTCTACAGTGAGTTCTCTTATTAGATCTGCAAGGAAAATAAAAGCTCCCTTCAAAATACCTACAAGGAGGGGCCTTTTCCCCTGGTAATCACGGGAAATTTCCTCGGCAAGTGACCTCACTCGTTTCTTTATCTCCTCCTCACTTATTAAAAATCCACTCTTTGTTTGGTTCAATTTTATTTACCTCCAATTTTACAAAAATATCAGAATTTTTAAATTGATGTTTATAAACTAACGGAACCCAGAGAATTTTTCCACCTTGTCTTATAACTGGCAGTAAATCACGCCTCCACGCGGGTATTTTTTTCTCAATAAGAAGATCCTTTAGTTTCTTTTTCCCCACACCTGTTATCTCGACCCTATCTCCGGCTTTTCTGGGGCCCACTTCAAATTTAGAATTCGGATTATGCCAGTAGAAGACAAATGGATTGTCCGTCTTTATTGCTTCCCTCGTAAATGTAGCGGAAAGTCTCATGTTTAAATCCTTATTCGCAAACTCAAAAGGGGGAAGGAAGATTGCAGTTCTCAATGAAGGTAAATCGCCTTCGATAAATACAATTTCATGGAGAGATTTCCAAACCTGTCTGTTACCAGGCAACCGTATCCTCCCCTGAGATTTTTTTATAAGTTCCAGTAACTTCTGTATGTGGTTAAATTCGACATTAAATCTCAATCTAAAAAACCAGCTTAATTCGAGGGAATGATACTTTTTTATGACATTTGTGTCAAGAACCATGATGTTCGAAAGCCTGAATTTGAAGGACCTCTGTAATAAATCTTTTGTTTTTTCCTCAAAATAAGGTTTTTCAAGTTTAAATATTTCTGATAATTTACCGATATTCTCCTCAAATGCGGGAAACCTTTTACGGATGGCCGGAATAATGACGTGCCTGATGTAATTTCTTGTGTATTCAGTAGAAAAGTTTGTTGAATCAATAACATAGGGTATTTTACAATCTTCAAGATATTTTATAATTTCCCCTCGAGTAAAGGCAATTATGGGTCTTATTACATTCCCCCTTTTTGGTAGAATTCCGGCCAATCCAGTGGGGCCAGTACCACGAAACAAATTGAATAAAATTGTTTCTACAGAGTCTGACAGCGTATGAGCAGTTGCTATCTTGTCTGCCTGCCAATTTTTAGAAATCTTTTCGAGGAATTTATATCTCAGGATTCGTGCCGCTTCCTCAATGGATAGATGATGTTTTCCCGCATACTTTAATGTTTCCTCTCTTCCCTCGAAGAAGGGAAGTTGTAGAGAGGATGCAAAGTCACGTGAGAATTCCAGGTCTCTGTCTGCTTCAATACCTCTAATTCCATGATGAAAGTGGGCAACTGCAATCTTGATATCAAGGACTTCTTTGACTTCATTTAATAATGTCAATAAAAAAACCGAGTCCGGGCCACCGGAAAATGCTACAATTATACGTTCTCCCCTCTGAATCAACCTGTATCTTCTCGACGTTAAAAGGAGTTTTTCAACGGCTTTCTTTAAATTACAAGGCATTTCAATGATATTCTATTATCTCATGCCTTTCTTTCCCAACTGATACGAGAGAGATTTTAACTCCGAGAAAGTTCTCTATAAAATCGAGGTATGCTCTTGCATTTTTGGGCAGATCTTTAACACTTCGGGCGGACTTCGTCGATTCCCATCCTTCAAATGTAGTATAAACTGGTTTTACTATTTCCAGGGAATATGGCAGATCTTGAGTTTTTGTGCCGTCTGGTAATTCATAATGAGTTGCTATTTTAACTTCCTGGAGACCATCGAGAACGTCGAGTTTAGTTATAACGAGTTCATCAACTCCATTGAGCATTACGGAGTATTTGAGCATGACAAGGTCAAGCCACCCACATCTTCGTGGACGACCGGTTGTCGCACCGTATTCGCCGCCTTTTTCACGGATGTGATCACCCAATTCACCTTTTAATTCTGTTGGAAATGGTCCTTTCCCCACTCGTGTTGTATAAGCTTTTGAAATTCCAATTACACTGTCAATGGAAGAGGGTGGTAGTCCAGTGCCGATTGTAGCACCACCAGAAATTGTATGGGATGATGTTACGTAAGGATAAGTTCCAAAAGTGATATCAAGGAAAGTTCCCTGTGCTCCCTCGAGTAAGACATTCTTTCCCGAGCCTATTTCTTCATTCAGGAAAAGGGCCACATCTCCAGCAAATT
This sequence comes from uncultured bacterium, assembly GCA_964398355.1. Lineage (GTDB taxonomy): Bacteria > Hydrothermota > Hydrothermia > B15-G9 > WFZT01 > WFZT01. The sequence goes on along the minus strand of CAYNMM010000127.1, from coordinate 45,069 downwards.
TCCCTACTTCATCCTTCCATTGCATGAGTTTTTTTAAAATTTCGTCAGTTGTGTAAGTTTTATGCTCACCATACACCTGAAGCAAATGATTATTGAAAGTCAGTGATTTTTCGATGGCACTATGGAGTTTATTTTCATCAAACAGGTCAAATAATCTAATTCCTATTCTCCAGTATTTATCTCTGTAAGTGGGGCCTATGCCTCTTTTAGTTGTGCCTATGCCTTTCCCGGTTGTTTCCTGTAAAGCGTCCTCATCTTTATGGAAAGGTAAGGTTATTTGGGCCCTTCCATCGATAATGAATCTGTCTTCAATAGAGCCACTTTTTTCTTCAATAAGTTTTATTTCCTTCAAAAGTGTATCAATATCGAGGACCACACCGGCACCTATCGCACCTATTTTATTTTCTCTAAGAATCCCTGAGGGTAGCAGATGAAAGATAAACTCCTCGTTACCCACGAGAACGGTGTGGCCCGCGTTTGTTCCACCCTGAAATCGAGCAATTATGTCATAGCTCTCGGCAAGGTAATCAACTATCTTCCCTTTCCCCTCATCACCCCATTGCAGACCAACAACTACTGTAACCATTTTGCGTTCCTCCAGATAGATATTCTGAAACAGCTTGATTTTAATGGAGCAATTATATTCTCTCAACAAGATATCCTGTAAACAAATTTTGACACTGGCGTGTTTTATGATTTTGGGAAAGTTTTACCCAAAGCTATATCATTTAAATATTAGAATGGAGGTTTTTATGTGTGAAGAATTAATTCAAATCAAGAAGAGATTAAAGAAATTTGTAAGTGAGAGGGATTGGGAGAAATATCATACACCCAGGAATCTTGCAGCTGCTCTTATCGTAGAAGCTGGTGAATTACTTGAGCATTTTCAATGGCTTTCTGAGAAAGAAAGTGAAAATCTCAACGATAGTAAAAAGGAAAAAATTGGAGAAGAGATAGCAGACGTGTTCATTTATCTACTTCTGCTTGCTGAAAAGCTAAACCTTGATATTTTTGAGATAACGAATAGAAAGATCAGTTTAAACGAAAAAAAATATCCAGCTGAAAAGGTACGGGGAAGTTCCAGAAAATACAATGAGTACTGACGCAAGTCGAAGAATTTTTAAGATTCCTGGTAGGATAAAAATTATTTTCGGAAGATTCCAGATCTTCAAAATGTACAGTGATCATTTTTTAGAATTTGTATTTAATCACCCACGGGTATAAAAAGCTTAGAAGTCCAGGTTTAGCATATTTAATAGATTTTCAAAAGGATATTCGATATCTGCATCGAGTCCTTCGAAGTAGTATCTAACAGGGTAAATCCTGGATGTTCGCTGGGGCAGGTTTTTAGGAAAATCTTTTGCTACAAGTAAACCGCCTATAACTTCTAAACCGAATTCAGAGAGATACTTGTTAAGCTGATCGGAATCTTTTCTATGCGCATATCCTGTCTTCACCTCGATAAGGATGTATTTATTTGAAGCTACGGGATGTTTCAATTTTATCACCAGATCGACATAACCTTCTGGAAGAGCCTTTTCTCCAGGAATTTCAAACTCTTCAGGAACGTGTGGCAGATTGAAGAGATCAAACACATTTGCAAGTGAAAATGCCAATTTTTTTCTTATCAAAGATTGTAGAATTAATTCGTGAAAATAAAATTTATAGGGGATATTCTGCTTCTCTCTTTTGAAAACCATCAACGGTTTGAAAGTTTCCATCTGTAAATCCAGATTTTCAAGTTTTCCATTGAACGGATCCCCCATATTGGATACATTATAGAAGGTAATTTTGTCTGCCTGAAAGTGAGTTTTCCTGTATCCACCCCTTAGTAGTAAATTTTCGGCCACGTAAGAGAATTCTTTTCTTATCATGGGTTCATCCAGAATTCTTTCTTGCTTCAAGTGAAGACGAAATGGAAAATAATATGTTTTACCGGACATTTTAAAGGTAACAGGAGACCAGCTGGGAGATTTTCTGCATTTTTGTATGCTGCCTTTTTGACAACTTTGTATAAATTTTTGACTCTGGCACCGTGAAGAAATGAGATGTAATCTCCCTCGTCTATATCAAGAAATGTCCAGAATCCGCTTATACTATTCGTGAATCCATCGAGTCCAAATTTCATGCACAGATTTAAATTAGTCTTATTCGAAACCGATTAAGAAAGTAATTCCCTTCTGTGACCATCTTATAGCTTCTACCTTGTATAAAAGCTTTTCAATATATCAAATTATAAATTACTAAACGGGGTTTTAATAGACAAAGATGGATGTGTGGAATTATCCTTTAAATACTATGGAACATGAAGTCAAGCCATTTTACCCATTCAAGTTTTGTCCATTCTGTGGTACTCCGCTTAAGTCTAAAGTTGTTGAAGGCAAAGAACATTATTACTGTCCTAATTGCGATATGATTATCTGGGAAAATCCTGTCCCTGTAGTTGCGTGTGTCGTATTGAATGACCAAAATGAGATCCTCCTTGTGAAGAGAGGTGTTCCCCCTGCAAAAGGAATGTGGGCTTTACCTTCTGGTTTTATGGAAATAGGAGAACAGCCGGAAAGGACCGCTACAAGGGAACTTGAGGAGGAGACTGGTCTTAAAGGAGAAATCGTTGATATCGTTGGAATCTATGGCCAAAGCAGTATCAAGTACAGATGGATTATCTCCATAGGTTACCAGCTCAACATCAAAGGCGGCTCCCTTAAAGCCGGAGATGATGCCGCAGATGCCAGATTTTTCCCTATCGACCACCTACCTGAGATCCCATTCTCAACACATAGAAAGATGATTGAGAAGATTAAAAAGAGCCTGAAATAATCTTGGTTTGTCCACAAAAATCATATAAATTCTAAAAAAATCATATAAATTCTAACGAGTTCTCTCAGGCCAGGCCAATTGGAGTTTGGTAGTACTATGTTCAGGGGATGGATCGGTTCAGGAACAGCAAGTGTCTTTTTGCTTGTCTATATGTGATGAAAGATTTTTTAAGAATAATCGGAGTTATAGACCCCATTTAAAAATTTCAAAATTATATCGTTAAATTCCTGTCTGGCGAAAATGTAAGGGAAATGCCCACCCTCCTTAAATGTATATTCGAAATCAGGAGATACTTTCAGCTTTAACTCTTCTTTTAGCATGTCAGGAATAGTTACATCATCTGCTGAGTCGAGGACCGCCACCGGGAAATTCTTTTTAAACTCTATTCCCTCAAACTCCATTAATGCTTTGAGTCTTATGAGTACGTCTCTTTTCGTCAGCGCATCGACAAGCTCAAGTAGTTTGTTAACCTTTGTAAATTGCCCATACTCCCTCTTTACAACACTTTTCAGATAAAATTTTATCATCCCCTCAGGGAGAAAAGGAGCAATGGAGATTATAAATTTGTTTTTCTTCCTGAAATAAACCGTAGAAGCAAAAGTATTTGTAAGTATCAATGAGTCAATTTTTGAATTGTATCGAGAGGCGAATATCTGAGCCGAAAATCCCCCCATTGAAGTACCAAGTACGGAGAATTTTTCGATTCCTCTGTCCATCAGTTTTTCCGCAACACAGTCTACAAAATCCACAAGTGTGAATTCAGTCTTTGGATACGTTACAAGTGCATAGGAAAAACCATGCTCTTTTAGCAATTCCCCTTGAGGGCGAAACGTTTCAATATTTCCAAAGAATCCATGAATAAAGATAACCGTTTTTTCTCCCTTTTTTTCCAGGATCATATCACACATAATAACTAAATTTAAATCTTTTAGAACCATAGGTCAAAGATTATAATTAAACTCATGAAAAAACTTATTGTTTCTGGACTTATATTCATATTTTTGGCTGGAGGATGTAATCCCGGTGGCTCTGTGGAATCAAAGGTAAATAAGTTGATAAAAGATCGAGAATACAGAAAGGCTGAGTCTTTAATACTCGAGCAGGAGGAAACGTCTGGATTATCTCCTAAATACCGAATTTTGCTTGCAAAGGTTTACTTTTCGTGGGGAAAATATACCAAAGCCTTAAAGACTCTTTACTCAATGGATAAAGATATTTACGGAAAGACAAGGAAAAACTACATCAAATTGCTGCTGGAAATAGCGGACAGTGCATATTCAAAGGGGGAAAAAAGAATTGCTATTTATGCGCTTGAAAGAATTGTCCAGATTGATCCATTTTACAATATTGGAAACAGATTCAAGATTCTTGGCGATTACTACTATAGTAAGGGAAATTGCAAAAAAGCAGTTGAATACTATGAAAACTATCTCTCCATGGCGGGTGGCGATCTTCAGGAAATTGCGGCGCCTTATGCCAAGTGTTTGTACGAAGAAGGACGCTATAGTGATGTGCTGGAAGTGATAAACGCAGCCGACCCTAAGTTCGCTGAAAGAGATTGGATTTATGGTAATTCCCTCTTCCAGATTGGGAAAATGTTCTATGAAAGCGAAATTTATGACTCCGCCATTGTTTACTTCAAAAGAGTACTGGATTTCGATAAACCTTATACAATAATGGACGATGCACTCTTCTATCTCGGACTTTCTTATGAGCAGCTCGGAGAGTTTGATAAGGCGATCGAGACCTATGAGAAATTGATAGTTTTTTATAAAAGATCACCTTATGCAGCGAGGGCGAGGGATAGATTGAATATTCTGACACGATGAGAAAACTTTTATTAATATTTTCCCTCTTATTTTTTCTGTCCTCGTGTGTCCGCAAACAAACATTACCACCCAGAAGAATTGCCCCCCGTAGAAGGGTGAGAGTTTTCACCGGGCCTATAACTGTGAGAGTCAAGATTCACGAGTTCCGTAGACATCTTAAATTTCACGTTGAAGGCGATGTCTATATCAACGGTGAATCTCTCTTACCTGATGGTAATTACTCGGTAAAATTAAAAAGAGTAAAGGCTTCCACATTCAACTATTATGAGATTCTCATGAAATCCAGCAGTTTCAGGAAGGCAAATGAATTTTATAAAAGTCTTGAAAGAGGCAGTACAGGAAAGAAGATATTTTTTGTCGACGTGGGTACGATCTATAAATTCGGTTCAATAACTGTTGATAACCGCAAATTTTATGTTTTAAGGGGGCCCTATAATGGAAAGAAGGCCAGATACAGGATGTACGTTGAACCCGTTACACCTCCCCATGCTACCCTTGTCCTTTTCAATGACTATGGTGAAAAAATAAAAGAATTTCAGGATTCACTTTCTTTGACCACTGATAATGGAATGGTTAACATTGGAACGTACGAAATTTCTGGAGGAAGGATCATTATTACGGTTGATACCAAAGGCAGAGGTACTGTAATTTTTGAGACTGATATTGAAGACTATATTAAGAGAGTTTTACCAGCTGAGATGCCAATGAATTTCCCGGTTGAAGCTTTGAAGGCTCAATCTGTGGTGGCCCGAACATTCGCATTATCAAATCTTGGAAAGTTTTACCGTTATCAGCCTTATGATTTTACGTCAACAGTAACTTCTCAGGTATTTCAGGGAAAGAAATATGAACTTGCTGATAGCGTGGTGAATTTGACACGGGGAATAGTCTTATTCTACGGGGATAGACTTGCTCAAGTTTATTATCATTCAACCTGCGGTGGCCACACTGAGGATGTCACCTGTATCTGGGGCGGCGAAGAAATACCCTATCTCAAAGGAGTAAAAGATGGCAATTTTAATCTAAATTTACGGGACCCGGTTGAAGTCAGGATATTTATCTATTCACCACCACAACAACTCCTGTGTAATTTAACGGATAACGCAGCCATATTACCTTATGTGGAAAGAAATTTCAGGTGGAAGGTAGTCCTTGCAAGAAAAAAGGTGGAAAAGTTGGTAAAAAAATACACCGGGAAAGGAATTGGAAAGTTACTATCCATAACACCGATCAAGCGTGGAGTTTCAGGAAGGATAACCGAAATAGTGATATCTGGCACAAAGAGGAGTGTGAAGATAGTGGGCGAATACAAGATCAGGAAAGTCTTTGGGGGATTGAAAAGCTCGCTCTTTGTAATTGATTACCTTAGGGACGATAACGGAAATGTTGTAAATGTAATTTTTAATGGTGGTGGAGCAGGCCATGGTGTAGGAATGTGCCAGGTTGGAGCTGGAATTCTTGCCGATAAAGGATTTAAAATGAAAGATATAATAAAACATTACTTCCCCGGAGTAAAAGGAGTGAAGTTATATTGAGGAGACTGATTGTATTAAGCGTCATATTCGCGGTTGCGGTGGCTTGTGGCCACAAGGCGCCACCACCAGGTAAACCGGATATAGAACCACCAGTTATAACTGTGCTTTATCCATCAAATGGTGAGACACTGTCAATTGACACGGTCCATATAAAGCTAAAAATTGAGGATAAATCACCGATAAAAATTATGAGGATTGTGCTTGATGGAAAAGTCTATAAATCAACAGGTAAAGTAGACAGCCTTTTTTTCACAACCGATAGTCTTGTGGATTCTCTGCCTCACAAATTTGTAATAAAAGCTTCTGACGTTTGGGACAATTGGGGGGCGAGTCCATCTGTTAAATTTTATTTAAAGAGAAAATGAAAGTTACACGCAAATTCAAATTCTCAGCCTGCCATTATCTCTCAAATCCAGAATGGCCGGATGAGAAAAATAGGCAGTTTTTCGGCAAATCAGCCAGGATGCACGGACATAACTTTACAATCTTTGTGACAATTGAGGGAGATGTTAATCCAAAAACTGGAATGGTAATAAATCTTGAAAACCTGAAAAATATGGTTTCGCCGATAATAGAGGAGCTGGATCATAGGTGTCTGAATGAATTGCCATATTTTAAGAGAAAGATTCCCACTCTTGAGAATATCGCAATTTTCATCTTCGAAAGGGTGGAAGAACAACTTGATGGTGTAAGACTTTACTCGATAAGAGCAGAGATAAACGATGAAATAGCAGTCGAGTTTAATGGAAGAAATACTATTAAACGATTGATGTTTAAATTCTCGTCTTCTCATCGGCTTCCTTCGGAGAAGGTTAAAAATCATAATGTCTATGGAAAATGCGGTGAAGAAAGACACGGACATGATTACTATTTTGAGATCTGGTTCCGTGGTGACGAGGAAATAGCACGTGTGGAAATCAGCAAAATAGTCAATATTTTCGATCACAATGACCTTGATTCAATTAGCGCTCTGGAATATTCTACTGGTGAGTATATTCTTCAGTTCCTCTGGCAGAAAATTAAAAAAATCGATGGAATATTTCCTGTAAAGATGGTATTAAAAGAAACTGAAAACAACATATTTGAAATACCTTAAAGGACTCACACAACTGAACTTAATTGAAAATACGAAAACACTGGGTTAAAATCCATTTATGCATTTTTTTAATATTGGAGGAAATTTGTTATGTCTCCCAAAATAACTGTTGGCATCATAGATAATCAGGATTTTGCAAAGATTTCTGCAACAGGTAACCTCATCGTTACATCTGGAGATAAAGTTATTTTGAAAGGCGAAAGACCTATAATCAGGGCGAGTGCCGTCAATACTCATCGTCTGCCTTCGGTTTTCAAGGTATTCCTGGAGGAGTGTAAAACGAGGCAAGATGCTGAGAGATTTATTCAAGACAGATGTAAAGGGTGTGGAATTCAGGAAGTAGGAAAAGATCTTGTGGACAATGGTAAGGTGGTGTTTTCGAATAAGTCCTACTGGATTTTTAGTGGAGAATTTACATCAATTGAAGAGGCCGAGAAGGAAAAATCGCGGCTCGAAAGAGATGGATTCAATCCCTGGATCAGGGAAGAGTTTAAAGGTTTGCCGGAGGGGAAGATTTCGCTTGAGTTAGATGATGGACGTGTTTTCGTACTTGATCCTCCAGTAGAAATTTATCCCTGTGACAATGAAAATTTTGTTGTGGTTTACGATGTTTTAATTGGAATTGGTTATCACTGGCAACATACACAGGACCTATATTTCAGAGGGATTTTGAGGTTATTGCCTGGAAAGAAGGGAAAGCTTGTTGTGGTAAATGAGCTTACTATTGATGAATATTTATTTAGTGTGAATTCGTCTGAGATGCCGAATGATGCACATATAGAGCTTTTAAAAGCTCAGACTGTGGCTGCAAGAGGAACTGTACTCGCCACCATGAAAAAACATCACTACAATGATCCATTTGATATATGCCACGATGACCACTGCCAGGACTATAGAGGAGTAGGTAGAGAGAGGAAAAATTCTATTCAGGCGGTCTTTGAAACGGAGGGTGAGGTGTTGTTTTACGATGATGAAATCTGTGACACAAGATTCTCAAAAATCTGTGGTGGAATTGCCGAGTCATTTGAGCATGTATGGGGTGGAGCTCCCAGACCTTATCTCGTAGCAGTATCTGATACACTTGTAGATGTCGAAATTCCTGTGAATACCGAAGAGAAGGCGAGAGAATTTATAGATTCCAATCCTCCCGCTTACTGTAACTTAAACTCGTTCGAAAAAATTCCAGAATATCTGGAATTCGCCAGGCCATATTTCAGATGGGAAGTCGTATATACCCGTGATGAACTCGGGAGAATTTTCAGGAAAAAGACTGGTTACGATATAGGCGAAATAATGGATATTATACCTCTTGCGAGAGGAGATTCCGGTAGAATAAAGAAATTGAAAATTATCGGTGAGAAGGGAGAGAGAACCATTGCTGGAGAATTGAATATACGCCAGGCATTGCACGAAACTACGTTGTACTCCTCTATGTTTTACGTTTTAAAAGACGGAGAAAAAATTATTTTCAAAGGTGGGGGATGGGGACATGGAGTGGGTATGTGTCAGATTGGAGCTGCGATGATGGCAGAGAAGGGGAAAAAGTATGACGAAATCCTTTACCACTATTACAGAGGGTCAAAATTGAGGAAGATCTATGAAGGATTAAAAAAGGCACCCCATGCCCCTGAGAATCTCCCATCTAAAAAGATCGACTGGGAAGGATAAGAATGAAGAAAGCGTTGAGGTTTGCACTGCCAGCTCTAATTATTTTGCTACTCACCAATGGGTGTATCGGGTTCGGCATGTATGAGAGCCCGGAGATAGTGGGAAATGGTGAGTCCAGAGTTGGTCTTGGCACACCTTTCTTGTGGTGGTCAAACAGCAGGTTTCTTATTTTCCCTTTTCCCGAAATTTACTACAGAAGGGGTCTCGGAAACAAATCTGAGATTCTTATTAATTCTCCGCTATTTGTTCATGCGGAAAACTCCTGGTTCCTGATGGAAAGTGGTAAACTCAGGAAATCTTTCTTCCATAATGACATTTTTTCACTTCAGTTTGGGGGTGCGTTCAGTGATAATAACACCCCCGTATTATGGGTAGGGCCCGGTGCTTTTATCCGGGATAGCAGAATGCAAAAAATTGGTGGTGTTCAGTATTTGTTTTTTACAACTCCGTTCACCGATGAGAACATATTCCCTGGTACCAGCTTTTTGAGATTTTATTTCGGGAATAGATTTCCAGGTAATTATGGTCCGCAGCTTGGATTTCAGCTAATTATTAGCTCTTCCCGGGATGTACTTGGTGTGGTTGAGATGAATCTGGAATTTAATTTGTCAGGTGGTATTCTATAGGTTAAATTTTACACCCCGGTAATCCTGTATGAAGACCTCTTTTGTTGGCTTCATTTTCCCACATTTTGTATAATCGCCTTGAATAATCCTCTGGCGGAGCCGGGAAAATCTTATACATTTTTCTGTACTCAGTGAGGAGTTCAGGATGAAACCTTTCGAGAAACCGGTAAAAACTCATTTTTGAATCATGTGAAGATTTCCCAAATAGGGTCAATGTACCGATGAATAAATAATCGGCATGTACCTCCTCTGCAGCAGATAGCATATCGTTCATAGCATCTTCTGAATCTGACAAAAAGGGAATTATGGGAATAAAGGCTATCCCGGATTTTATACCGTAAGCTCTGGCTTTTTCAACTATTTTTAAACGCTCTGCAGGTGATGGTGCTCCAGGCTCAATTTTCTTCGCAAGTGCCCCATTGAGTGTTGAAATTGAGACGGTTAGAAAAGCACCCTCTCGCACACAAATGTCATCCGGAAGAATGGCACTTTCTGCAATCTTCAAGATCAAGTCAAAATCCCTGACGACAAGAGTGGATTTTGTCAGGACATGTACGGGAAATCTGTATTTGAGAATTATTTCCAGAATGCGCCTTGTGAGTTTATATCTTTTCTCAATATTCATATATGGCTCTGTAGAGGATGATAAAGCTATAAATCCATACTGTGCTTTTCTGGCTCTAAGATTGATCTGCTTTTCGAGAACCTCTGGCGCATTCATTTTAACCGAGATCACTCCACGGTCTTTTCCACCATATTTACTGCCATAGATATAACAATATATGCAGTTAAAGGAACAACCAGAATATGGATTAATGGAGTACTCATCGAGGAACCATGGATCTCTTTTGCGATGTTTATTTAAAACAGATTTTACTGTAATTTCCCTGTACGCCATTTTATTTTGTGATGTAAATTCTAACTGTTTCCTGATCTTCTGGTGGTAATTTTTTTATACCCTGTTTTAATACAGAGAGTACTCTTTTATCACCACTTCTGGCCCATTTAACTATAAATTCTCTCACTGCCGTGCCATCTTTTTTCGAGATTTCTCGCAGGGCCCATGCAACCGCTTTTTTAACTTCCCTTGAATCATCAAGCATCACCTGATCAATCAATTTAAGGCAAAACACAGATTCGTCCGGTTTCCTTCTGATGAAAGGAGGGATCGTAGCAATGGCAAGTCTTCTGAGCCAAAAATTATTGCTTTTAAGCCACTTGGAGATGATCGATTCCATTCTTTTTCTACGCGCTATTAGAAGGTGTACAGTGACTTTGAGTGCCATCTGGTCACATATTTCCCAGTTATCTATATGATTAGCAGCTTCAAGGACAAAATTGATGATTTCGGATGTGAAATTTTTTGTAAGTATCTCAAGGGCACTGATCAAAATAATTTTCACATCCCTATCTCCACGTTCCCAGAGATCTTTCAAATTATCAACACGTATCCCGTTCTGAAGTATGAGGTTACCGAACTCTTTTCCAACAGAATTTAACGCAGAGGTTGTAATCAGCCCTGATTTCTCTGTCCGGAAATACTCCAAATCCTCTTTCAACTTGCTTATAACTTCTTTAGGATCTTTCCCAGAATCCATAAAATTTTTGAAGAATCTGTTAGCGATCTCCATGATGCTCTTCATCTCAATATTTATTTTAAAAGCAAATTTACGATAATGGTATCAGCGGTTTTGGAGGGTGAAATTCAAGGGTCAGCTACCTAACTATTCTATTGAGGGTGTTCGAAAAATATTTTACCAGTGATCATCTCCCCTTCCACTTTACGAGAATATCTACCTCCGACCTCCCCTCCCGCTTGCGGGAGGGGATATAATCCTCCCCCACGCCTCTTCGAGGCGTGGGGGGAGGACATTGAAAATTGCATTCCTGCTTCCTTCAAAGCAATTTTTTTTCGAACACCCTCGACTATTCTACTTGAATTCGGGATTTCGGCCGGATATAATGTAACCCACTTATGAAAAATCTCACCATTGCTATTGATGGGCCAGCTGCGTCGGGGAAGTCCACCACAGCTAAATTATTGGCAAGGAAACTCGGACTTGTGCCAATTGATACAGGTGCTATGTATAGAGCAGTTACACTCAAGGTTTTGAGACTTGGAATTGACCCGGAAGATGAGAAATCCGTTGTTGAGATAGCCAGGAATTCAAATATCTGGCAGGAATGCCGGAATGGTAAGTTAATTACCTATCTTGACGGAGAGGATGTCTCAGAAGCAATCAGGTCCCCAGAGGTGTCAGAGTATGTTTCGATTGTTGCCCGTTATCCTGGTGTGAGAAAAGTACTCGTTGAACTTCAGAGGAAACTTGCCAGACGTGGTGGGGTTGTTGTGGAAGGGAGAGACATTGGAACGTACGTGTTGCCAGATGCTGATTTAAAGGTTTTTATGAAGGCATCCATAGAGGAACGAGTGCGACGCAGGGTGAAGGAGATGCAAGAGAAAGGTGTGAAGGTTTCTCCCGAAGAGGTGAGGAAGGAACTTGAGATGAGGGACGAGATTGATTCGAAAAGAGCTTTTGCCCCTTTGAAACCTGCAGGAGATGCCTTTATCCTTGATACAACGGACCTTACAATTGAGGAACAGGTTGAGAAAATAATTGAGAAAATCCAGGAAAAGTTCGGTGATGATCCCTGAAAATGAAATGGGGCTTTGCGTGGTTAATTCTTTACCCGCTTTTTAAAGCGCTTTTTGGTATGAGAGTCACAGGTCAGAAAAATGTTATAAAAAAGAAGAGGGTGATAATAGCACCCAATCACATTTCTTCCTGGGATCCACCACTTGTGGGTGTTGCTTCTCCACGGGAATTGTACTTTCTTGCCAAGGAAGATCTTTTTATTCCAAATCCGTTCTTTGCCGCTTTAATAAGATTTTATAATGCCATTCCTATCAAAAGAGAGACTGGCGGTAAGGATGCTCTGAAAAAGGCTATAAAGCTTCTCAGGAATGAAAAAGCGGTCGTAATTTTCCCTGAAGGTACGAGAAATAAAACGGAAAAGGAATTACTTGAATTTAAAGAGGGTGTGGCTCTTCTTGCAATGAAAACTGATTCCCCCGTAATTCCCACTTGCATAAAGGGTCCGAGAAAGCCATTCTGGACCTGGATCTTGAGAAAAGAGAAGCTGGAGATTAAATTTGGTAAACCTCTTTATCCATCGCAGTTTGATGGGAAAAGTGGTCTTGATAGGTTTACAGCTGAGATAAAAAAATCTGTGAGGAGGATGTTGCACGAATCATGATTATAGAAGTTGCTGAAGATGCAGGATTTTGCTATGGAGTCCAGAGAGCGTTGAATATGATTAACAAAGCCATTGAAAGAGGTGAAAAATTTGATACACTTGGTCCTATAATACATAATCCAGTAGTCGTTAAACAACTTGAGGAGAAAGGTGTAAAGGCAGTGAATTCACTTGATGAAACCGATAAAAATACAATTTTCATCCGAACCCATGGGGTACCTCCAGGAATCATAGAAGAGGCCAAGAAAAGAGGGTTTAAGGTCATTGACGCTACATGTCCTATTGTCTATAATGCTCAACTATCAGCGAAAAAACTCTATGATGAAGGTTACATTGTAGTTATCGTGGGGAAAAAAGATCATCCTGAGGTTGAAGGAATTCTTGGACATGTTAATGGAGATGCTCTGGTAATTGACAATCCAGCTGAGGTAGACAAGTACAACTTTGAGGGTAAAAAGGTGGGTGTTGTGGTGCAGACAACATCAAGATTCGATGTTTTCGGAGATGTGGTCAGAGAGATCCTTAAACATGCTAAGGAGGTACGTGCAATAAACACTCGCTGTTATGTAACAGAGAGACGGCAGGAAATAACAGCAGAGCTTTCCAGGAGGTCCGATGTGATGATCATTGTCGGTGGAAAAAATAGTTCCAATACTAAGAGATTATACGAAGTAAGCAAGATGCAAGGGACACCAAGTTATCACATAGAGACCCCGGATGATTTGAGACCAGAGTGGTTTAAACATGCCGGGAGGGTTGGAATTTCAGCAGGTGCGTCCACTCCCCCCTGGATCGTAAATCAGGTTGTCGAGAAAATAAAATCTTTAACAAAGGAGGTTTAAGGATAGTATGAAGGAGAAGGAAAGGGCAAATAATGCGGCAGATGAGCACAAAAACCAGAAAGGAGGTGATGAAGCAGGATTCGTTGAGTTGTTGGAGAGTAAGCTTAACCCTCCGAAGGAGGGAGAAATTGTAAAAGGGGTTGTCGTAAAGGTACTCAAAGACGAAGTTTATATCGATATAGGCGCAAAATCTGAAGGTGTAGCCCCAAGAACAGAGTTCAAAGATGAGGAGCTTGAGCCGGGCAAAGAAGTTAATGTGTATATCGATGCACTCGACGGAAGAGATGGACGAACCATAGTGTCTAAGCATAAGGCTGATTTCCTGCTGGCATGGGACAAGATAAAGGATGCCTATCAATCAAATAAGACCATTGATGCAAAGGTTTTGAGAACAGTTAAGGGTGGTTTGATGGTCGAAGTTTTCGGCGTTAATGCGTTTCTACCTGGTTCCCAGCTCGACCTCGTTAAGGTGAAAAATATCCCTTCTTACGTGGGAAAGACTATCCCTGTTAAGGTGATCAAAATTAATAAAGCGAGAAAGAACATCGTAGTCTCCCGTCGTGAAGTACTACTGGAGGAACAGGAGAAGCTCCGCCAGAAACTCATGGAAATTCGTCCCGGTGACGTTATCGAAGGCACTGTAAAAAATGTAACAGACTTCGGCGCCTTTGTCGATATCGGTGGAATTGATGGTTTGATTTACATTTCTGAGCTTTCCTGGACAAAAATTGGTCATCCATCAGAAGTCGTCAAACCCGGAGATAAGGTAAAAGTTAAAGTTCTTGAGGTAGATCCTGAAAACTTCAAAATTTCTCTGAGTCTCAAGTTACTACAGCCACATCCCTGGGAAAAAGTTAAGGAAAAATACCCTGTTGGTACAACTGTTCGTGGCACCGTTAAAAAGATCATCGATTATGGAATTTTCGTTGAGCTTGAGCCCGGAATAGAAGGATTTGTGCATATTTCTGAAATGAGATGGGGTAAGCCGCCGAGACACCCGTCTGAGGTTGTCAAAGAGGGTGCAAGGGTGGATGTGGTAGTCCTCAATGTGGATATTGAAAAACAGAGGATATCCCTTGGAATGAAACAGGCTCAGCCAGATCCATGGGCACTCATTGAAGAAAAATATCCTGTTGGAAGTGTTGTTAAGGGTGTCGTTAAAGATTTCGAGAACTATGGCGCTTATATTGAACTTGAAGATGGCATTGAGGGATTCCTTCATGTTGCAGATATCTCATGGACTCAGAAATTTGCCAAGCCGGAAGAAGCATTGAGAAAGGGTCAGAAGCTCAGGCTGAAAGTTCTCAAAATTGACAAGAAAAAAAGATTACTTGATCTTGGCCTGAAACATCTCTCGCCCAATCCGTGGGATGAGATTGAGCAGAAAATTCCTCCTGGAACTCAGCTCAAGGCCCCTATTAAGCAAATTACGGACAAAGGTGTGGTGGTAGAGGTTGACAAAGGACTCGATGGATTTGTTGCTCTTTCTCATCTCCAGAAAAAAGGAGATCCAGGGAAGAATTATTCGGTCGGTGAGGAGCTTAATCTTCAGGTTATGAAAATTGAGCCAAAGAGGAAAAGGATACTCCTGTCTGAAAGAGAATACTACAGAGCAAAGGAAAAAGAGGAGGTCGCAAGGTACAAGCCAGAGCCTGCTAAGATCAATCTTGGTGAGATTCTGAAGGCTGAGCTCGAGAGAATCGAGGAACTAAAAGAGGAAGAAAAAGAGAAAAAAGAAGAAGAGGAAAATAAAGAAGAAAGCTGACCGGCGATAATAAATTTTTCGTATTTAAAGGAGGTTGCTTATGCTTGGTCCATTATTGTTAGTAATGCAATTGTCTGTGTCGCCGGTCAGGGCGGACAGCCTTCTGTTAAAATCAATGTCCGCCTTTCAGGCCCTTCACGATTATCAATGCACACTCGTTAGTCACATGATCAAAGGTAAGAAAAAGGAGGACAGAGTCTACCTTTACAAATTTATGAAACCCCACTGGATTTACATGAAAGTTATCAAAGGTAAAGATAAAGGTGCTGAAATTGTGTACAATCCGGAAACCGGTAAAATACGCGCCCATAAAGGTGGTCTCCTTTCAAAGATAAAACTTACTCTGAAACCTACAGACAAAAAAGTTCTGTCCCTCAGGGGACACAGGGTGGATAAAACCGACTTTGGCTCAGTTCTCTCCACATGGTTAAAAGTTAAAGATAGAGCAAAAGTCGTGGGTCTCGGTGGTAAAGTGGATGGAATTCCATGTACAGTTCTTGAAGTTGATGGTCTCAATCCTGACGCATGGAATGGTGCAGATCGTGCCAGAATCTACATCCGGATGGATAATTTCTTGCCCTATGTGAGAGAAGAATACGAGGGAGATAAGCTCGTCCATCGTGCAATTTATAAGGATTTAAAAATTAATGTTGGCTTAACGAAGGATGATTTCAAAATGTAATGCCCTCTCCTTCATACCTTCTTAAGCCGTTAATCTTTTCGGTATCGATTCTTATGATAGAGTGGGGAATTTTCCCCACTCTCTTCTTTTTTATAGCATTAATTTCTTTTCTAACCGGTGTAAAACTCTCCAGATCGTGTTTTATAGGAAAATGGTCAAATTTCCTCAAGTTTTTCTTTTTTACCACAGTTATCCTGATTTTTTTAATGGGGTTTGTGACCAGGACATTTAATCTCCCGGACTCACCATGGTTTTTACCAGCAACCCTGGCTTGGGCCTATCTTCAGGAAATAATAGTTTTTTGTTTCCTTTTTGAAAACATTGAGCAATTTGCTAAGGATACTCTTTCAACAAGACTAATGACTTCCGCCATCTTTGCAATTTTCCACCTGCCAAACATTTTTTTGTTTTTCTCAACTTTTGTGATGTGTCTGGTATTTTCCCGCGATTATGCTCATAATAGGAGCGTGGCAGTATTAGGAATTTTACATTTTGTACTCTCTATTCTCGCTTTTACCTTTATACCATTTTCTATTTCGCATCAATTAAAGGTAGGAGCAGGATGTTGCAGGTAGTATTTGGCATTCCATATCTTCTACTTTTTGTAGGAAAGTACCGGAGATTCATCGATGAAAAATATAATCTCTGGTGGGGATTTGGTCTGATCACGCTGCTTATTTTCTATTCTCCCATAATTTTCTTTCAATTTGCCCTCCTGTATCTTGCAGTAATATTTGCAACTTTCCTGAGGAGTGAAACGGTGAGAGATGTTTTTCTGTTCCTTCTAATATGGTTACCTGTTGAGTTCGGAGTCCTCCCATTAACTAATCTTGAGGCTGGTGAATTTGCTGGATATTTTGTTATTGTCTCACTTTTTTCTCATGTTCTTCTTTCTAAAATCAAACCTGTGGGGTTGGATTTCTCATTTCAACGAAAGAGTGTAAAGTTTATTTTGAAAGCTTACTTAATACTTGCTGTAATTTTAATACCCATAGGGTTATTGACAGGTTTTATTAAGTTTTCACCATCATTGTCGGGTTATAAATTTCTTGCCATTTTTGGAATATTTTTCCTTGTTGGTTATCCTGAAGAAATGTTATTTCGGGCACTCCTTTTCAAGATTCTTCTAACAAAATTTGATATCAGAGCGACAGTAATAATATCAGCCGTTATCTTTGGAGTCGCCCATTTAAATGGTCCACATGGTGGACTTAATTATTTCCTTATGGCTTCTATAGCAGGACTTGGATATGGCGCAGTTTATTGGAGATCAAAAAGTGTAACTGCTTCTGCTGTGCTCCATACACTGGTTGATTATACATGGGTGTTATTCTTTGGAGGCTAAATAGGTTATAATTCAAATCGTGCTCAGCTCAGACCTCATCTCAAAAATAAAACCCATCAGGTTAAGAGCCAAACTCATTGTGGAGGGCTTTTTGACCGGATTGCACAAGAGTCCCTATCACGGTTTTTCCGTGGAGTTCAGGGATCACAGAAGCTACAACAAAGGGGATGAAATCAGATTTATCGACTGGAAAGTTTATGCGAGGACCGATAGATTCTACGTTCGAAGATTTGAAGATGAGACCAACCTGATGTCTTACATTGTATTAGACAACTCTGCATCCATGGGCTATACACGTGAGAAGTTCGATTTTGCCAGAAACCTTGCCGCTGCTATAGCGTATCTTCTCTATCTTCAACGTGATGCTTTTGGACTCGTCGTGTTCAACGAGAAGCTTGAGACCTTGATTCCACCACGTACATCCAGGGTTAACCTGAACCATGTAATGCAAATACTTGATAGACTTGAAACTCGAGGTAAAACGACGCTCACATCCTATAAAATTCTTCCTGAAAAATTGAAAAAGAGGGGACTGGTTGTCTTTATATCCGACATGCTCGTTAATCCAGAAGAGATAATTTCGAGTCTCAGAATGTTCAGATACCGTAAGCATGAAGTTCTCGCATTGCAGGTTCTATCCCCTGAAGAGCTGGAAATAAAAGGTAGAGCACGAATCTTTGAGGATTTGGAATCTGGTGAGAGAGTGCCTTTTGATCCGGTTAATCTCAAAGAGGAATACAAAAAACGGTTAGAAGAACACATCTCCACGTTGAAAAGGGAACTGAGAAAAAGTAACATAGATTACGAATTTTTTCATACCGATGAACCCATAGAGCTTGCACTATATAGATTTTTCAAGAAAAGGGAAAAATTACTATGAGTTTTCAACACGCTTCTTTTCTCTATGCTTTACCACTTGCTGTCCTTCCTGTGCTAATACATCTTTTTGCTTCGAAAATGCAGCGAAGGGCTCCATTCCCCTGGATAAAACTACTCGTTGGAGCACAGTATGAAGGGAAAAGAAGACGGAAACTCCTTGAAGTTTTAATTCTCATACTCAGAACGCTTGCAATTGCGAGTTTGATATTCCTCGCTGCAGGACCGTACAGAGGTGAACTTTTCAAGTTCAAATATATCGCTGTGGATAATTCCCCAAGCGCAAGATACGATTCCCTCGCTGTATCAAAGCTTGTAAAAAAAATAAAAAAGGAAATGCATTCTATAGAAATTTTCTATATCCTTGATAGACTTTACAGTCGTCCCTCGAATTATGATGTTGCAGCAAATTTTGATATTTTAAGAAAATTACGGGGTAAGGGTATCATTGTTAGTGATTTTCAGGCATCCAACGTAGGTTCGTATAGAGATTCCACCTCCGGAGTGGTAAAGGTCCCACCTCCTGATGATGTACTAAAGATCCTCGCTGTGAAAGTGGAACCGGGGATAACGATGAAAGGGTTTGAGGCTCACCTCAAGGTGTTTCTTCGGGCTAAAGAAAAAAAAGCGGTTCGTTTAAACCTTTATTTTAACGAGAAATTGATTACAGGTGGAAATTTTGAAGTGACCTCAGATAGTATCAACGTACTTACATTAAAATTTATTCCCACTCACGGAGGAGTATGGAAAGCTGAGATCCTTCCATTTGATGACCTTCCAGAAGACAACATCCGTTATTTCCCTTTAACTGTCCTTGAAAAGCTCAGAGTTGGAATTGTTGGAAACAATAGATTTATCGCAAAGGCGCTTAATCCATTCAAGATCAAAAATTATCCTTTAAAAGTTACCAATGGGCTTACAGGGGATGGAGAACTCAGCAAGTTTGACATAATTTTTCTCACAGACATGAAAATATCATATCCGGCCCTGATGAACCTGCTGAGATACACAGAGAATGGTGGAAAATTGGTCATTTTCTCCGATAAAATCCCTGATGCCATATTGAATGTTCTGGGTATATCGGGGAAGCCGCTGAATTCCTCAACCGTAATTATTGAGAGGGATACATTGAAATTCACCAGCGCAATGAAATTCTCAGGTGGTAAACCTCTGATGCATAACATAGCTGGTAACAGTATTGTAGTTTTTAAAAAATTTGCTGCGGGAAAGTGTGTACTCGTGGGACTTCCATCCGATATAAATACAAGTCTTTTCCCTATTTCACCTACCTTTGTTCCTTTCCTATATTCTCTAATAGAAAAGTTGTTTAACGCCAGATCCCAGATGATGATAGTCGAAGCTGGAACACCCTGCATGAAACTCTTATCAGGGAAGGAAGTTGTTAAAACCCCACAAGGCCAAAATATTCCCTGCTCGCAGCTGAAATTCAAAAAAATTGGGCTTTATAGAGATTCCCTTGAAATAGGAGTTAATTTACCCGAAGTGGAATCTGAGGGGAGATTTTTGTCACTGAAAGAGCTAAAAAAGAGATTCGGCGAAGTTTACAGTTATAAAAATTTTGAAAAGCTTGTGGATGGTTCAAAGAGTTATAGCGAAATTTTTAAGTATTTCCTGTTGTTTTATCTAATTATCGAATCTATACTCCTTGGCTGGAAATTCAGACAGTAGCCTATCCTCACATACCATATCCATCATCAATCGTGATACTTCTGCATTTTAATCCCCAAATAATTTTCCCTTCCGAAAAATTGATTCTTCCTGTGGCTCAAAGTCTTATAGACGTGTCAAACCTACTTTTTGATTCTTTCCTATCTAATCTGGTTGTTCTGGTTTAACAAGCAATTTATTAAGTCATCTTAACACGACAAATTTCCCACTACTTACAATCCTATTTTTAGACTTGATAATTGCAAAGTACACCCCCTTTCTTAGGAAGCTCGTTCTTATAGATAATTTTGAGGTGAACACGTTTTTGTAAATCTTTTGTCCGGCTGCGTTGAATATTTCGATAGTGAAACTCCCGGAATCACCCATTAAAAAAGTAATCTGGTGTCCATTTTCTATAATTTTTAAGCCGTTTGAATTGTTATTTATAGAGTGTTCTCCAATGCCTGTGGCTACGGCCCCGGCGGAGATAAAGGAGACGGCATCAACATTCCCGGCTGTTCCCTTTGATGTTGAATATCCTATGATATGAATTCTCATTTTTGTGGCATTTCCAGGTATTGTCCCTTCATGAGCAATTCTACCCCAACCTCCACTGGAAGAGGGGAAAAATGGTCCATCAGTTGAAATATAATTCCAGTTCCCATTATAAAACTTGAGTTCTATTCCAACAGAGGGATGGGAGTTGACATTGCCTGCTGCTTTAACCCATAAGGATAAGTTGTAGGTATTGCCTCCAATAACCTGCTCAATGTTCTGGTACAGACCCGAACCATCTGTGGTCACTGAGAGTGCTGTGCATCTCTGCCCCCGATGTTTGTCATTTGTGTCTTCCTGGATCGATGCGCCATTTTCCACATTCCAGTGATCTGGATTTCCGTTTGTCCAATTCTCAAAGTCACCATTTAAAACAACGTTACCACAGCCATTCTCAGCTCCTGGAGTTCCCCCATAAGTTGGATCTTCACCCTCATCACTGCACCAGTTGGCGGCAACCCCATTGTCTAAAGAGGGGTCTTTAAGGCCAAGAGAAGGTCCTGAACCGTCTGGCTCAGATGGCCATACTCCAGAATTATCGTACTCAACACTATCGACAATGGCTCCTGCACTATTTTTCAAAATAACCTGATCTCCACTATTGCTCAAGGAAAATGTTGCATTTCCCACTATCGCATCATCTCCATCTCCAATTAGATTTAAACCTGTCGGACCATAAAAATGTATAATTGAATCTGTATCCCGTGCGACAACAAGATATCCATAAGGAGGAATGGATGTATTAGTGGGGATTGTAAAATTACTCTCACCATCCGTTACAACCCAGTTGCTAACATCGTAATCCTGGTCATTTGGATTAAAGATTTCAACATATTCCAGATGAGTATCACTCCCTGCCGATGTGGATGGATTATACATTATTTCATTGATGATTGGGGGATTTAATGGATTGTCATTGACGGTGTAAGAGTAAGTCGAAGAAGTTGACCCATTCCCTTGGTTGTCTTCTGCATATATGTAATATTGGACGGTCGAGCCGTCCTGTTGTGCAGGAATTACATAAGTATAAGTATCTCCTGAAACATCGGAATGATTAACCTGTGTCCAGTTTGTTCCTCCATCTACTGAGTATTTTAAGTAGTCTACCGATATATTGTCACCATCAGGGTCAGTAATCGTTGCTGTAATTGTAACGTTGTCACTGGATGTTGGATTTTGTGGTGAGTGTGAGACATTTGAGATGGAAGGGGGGCGGTTGCCCTGTAGAGAGACATTTACGTCATCAATATAACCTGCTACAGTTGAATTAGCATAAGCACGAATTTTTATGAGAAGCTGGGTAGCACCATCAGGGGCCTGTAAGTCTCTTGAAACTTGCTCCCATTGATTAGTTTGAGTGTTGTAATACGGACCACTTGTACCAACCGAATTCCCATTGTTATCTTGCCACGTCAGATAAATACCAATTCCACCACTCCCTGTTCCACTGATACTGTAGACCCAGAAGCTAATTGTGTATGTAGCTCCTTCGGATATTCCCGTCACAGTTTGGTATATTCCTTTATTACTAATTCCTGTTGCTTCTAACTTTACTGAGTAAGTTCCTGAGTGTACTTCATTTGATTCCTGGTAAATGTTCACTCCACCTTCTTTACTCCAGTTGTCAGGGATGCCGTTGGTCCAGCTCTCGAAACTTGGATTTTGAACAAGATTTGACTGGGCAAATGATACCCCAAGGAAGGCAATTACAAGAAAGAATCGTCTCATAATGGACCTCCTGTCTTCGGACGTCAGTTTAAATAACAGGTACAGGTTTGTCAAGAATATCCCAAAATGGGATATTACTTGTGAGAGGACGAAAAGATGCAGGTGTGTTCTGGTTTATTATCGAGATTTTTTTAAAGAAGGGTTCAGAAGTTGGGTTTTAGTTTTGATTTTGCGGCGAATGCCATCGCTATAGCGATGGCATTCGCCGCATTTAAAGAACCTGTCTTTCCAGACATCGGAATTGTTACAATAAAATCAGATTCCTTTAAGATAAGCTCTCCAACCCCCTTGTCCTCTCCACCTATTACAAGTGCAAGAGGGAATGGGAATTCAAATTCGAAAATATTCTCTCCCCCTAATTCAACTGACACGACAAATCCTCCAGCTTTTTTAAAATTACGGAGAAAATTTCGTATGTTTGGGACAACTGCAATTGGTATACGAAAAATTGCACCAGCAGAGACTTTCACAACTGTTTTACTTAACGGGGAAGACCTTCTTGATGGTACCACTACCCCAATTGCTCCTAAAACTTCTGCAGTTCGTATGATATTTCCTAAATTCTGTGGATCTTCAATGTGATCAACTACAACAACAAATCCCTTACTTTCTATAGCTTGCTTTATCATACTTGTTTGAGAAACAGGAGGAACAGGGTAAATTCTTGCAAGAATGCCCTGATGGTTTACATCACCGACAAGTTTATTTATTTTTTCCTTAGAAAGTACACTGACCGGGATCCCATTCGCATGGGCACGCTCTAAGATTTTGTCTTCCACTTTTTTCCCTTTCTGAACATAAATCTTCTGAATTCTCTCCGGGTGAGTGGCCAGAAGTTCAAGTACAGGGTTTCTACCATAGATGAAATCATCCAGGAAAGTTTTCATGACCACCTTCTTCGTATAGCTCAATTAATTTCTCCACAATCCTTTTAGAAGCGTTCCCATCGAGCTTGTAAAAAAGCTCATCTCTATATTTTTGAGCCATCTTTTGCATTTCAGGGGTAGGAGCTAAAGCCTTTTTTATGGCCTCTGGAAGCTGATCAGGAGAGTCTATATGGACAAAGGCACCTTTTAAAAATTCCCTGTTATCCTCACTGAGAATAGGAGTGCCATCGTGATGTTTTAATTTTTCATAAGGTAAATTGTAGATGATGCCAAATTTACCGATGGCAAGGAACTCAAACATTGTGCTCGATGCTTCTGTAATTATCACATCAGCCACATGGATGAATGGTAAAATATTATGCTCTTCCGGAGGTATGAGAACAGCATGGTTATATTTCTTCAACCTTTTCTCAAATATTCGATGCTGGGAATGGGGGGCATATTTTCCCCGCCAGGAATATGGATGCAACTTTATAATCAAATTGTAATCCTTTGTATGTTCGAAAATGGCATCCTTTAATGCATAAATGCTTGTAGGTTTGTAGGTAGGAGCGTAAAGGATGGTCTTTTTCCCCGGGTTAAGTCCCCATTTTTTCATGATTTCTTTACGATTAAGCTTCCCCTGGAATATTGGATCAAGTTTGGGATAACCTACTACATAGACCTCGTTGTTAAAAAGTGCTCCTTCCTCGATTATCTTCCTTTTCCTGTAAGGTCCTTCAACGAAAATTATGTACTTTGTGTTGGGCTGACTCTTTAAATTTCTATAAAGAATGGTTTTTATACCCGTCCCGTGATTTATAAACGCGAGAATGGTTTTTCCATATTTATGAGCATCCCTGATAGTGTCACCTGTTATCACTATATCGAATCCAGATTTTTTTTCTGTTACCTTCAGCCCCTCTTGTCTGAGTTTTTCGTGAATTTTGTTTTTCAAACTTTTCGTAAAAAATAGAAATTTCCTCTCCTTCTCATCCTCACAGGAGAAATAAATTTCAAATATTGGATTTTCCTTCATAACCTGGTAAATCGGGTCAAGGGATGCTCTATGGTATAAAAAACTGAGTCTGAAAAGTACTTTTATCTTTTTAGAAGAGTTCCTCATTCTCGTTTTCTGTTGGCTCATTATCAGGCTCACCCAGATAAACATATCTTTTAAGACTCTGAAGGTATTCGGACCATCTTGATAGGGGATCTCGTCTTTTCCTTTTTGCGTCAATAAACATCCACACCTTAGAATCCATGTTATCTGCAAAGTGTAAGATCTGTGCTTCAAGAGTCATAGGTCTGACTGGAGAGCCCCACTCAAGCTCTCCGTGATGTGAAATCACAAGGTGGAGTATCTGGAGTTTCAGGTCTTCCGGAAATCCACCCTTGAAATTCCTCATTTCCCTGATCTTTCTCATGATCATCTCATAACCGATGACAAGATGTCCGAGCAACCTCCCAATATCTGTTCTGTCAATTTTTGGAAAATAAGAATATTCCTCTACTTTTCCTATATCGTGGAGGAGTGCGCCTGCTATGAGGAGGTCAAAATTTACTTCTCTATAGCGTGAAGCGATGCTTACGCAGAGTTCCGTAACATTTAACGTGTGTTCAAGAAGTCCTCCAATGTATGCATGATGATTGGCCTTTGCGGCTGGTGACATCTTAAACCTCTCCATAAATTCAGCATCGTTAAAAAATTTCTTCAAAAGCTCTCGAAGGTATGGATTCAAGACCCTTTCGATGTTTCGATGAAGATCCAGGACCATCCTATCGATATCCTTGGAGGTCGTTGGGATAAAGTCGGTGATTTCAAAATTGTCTTCAGGTGATGCCTCACTTATTTTTATGCTTATTTCTTCGCGGAATTGGTCAACTACCCCACGGATCTTTACGACCATCCCCTCTTTTAAACTTAACCTGTTGTCTTCAATGTTGTCAAAAACTCTCGCAGGAATTGAACCCGTAGCATCTGAGAGGGTAACGTCGAGGAAATCACCACCGTCCCGTTTCTTCCTTGTCTTTATACTCGCTACAAGAAAATAATCTTCAATTTCAGAGTTGATGTAATCTCTGAGATTTTTAACGTAGATCCTTTTCATAAGTGTTACATGATACTTCGTGAAACTCCTTTTTTCAATTTATTTGCTCGAATCTGTTCAAAAATGCTTTGGGAAAAAGGAGGAATGTAATTTTTTAACCCCTTTCTCACAGTGTGTTCAGCGCTGGGGATGAAAATTCTTCTCAACCCTCTTCTCCCACAAAGCAAAGCTTTGCTTTGTGGGAGAAGACTGAGGAGGGGACAAATTCTCGCTCTCCTCTTTATCTCCTCCCGCAGGCGGGAGGAGATAGGCTGTGGGGGGATTTTATCGCAAGCAGAGGGAAAAAATAAAGAGGGTTTTTCTGAAAAGTGAAAGGGGAAATGTCTACCGCTAAGTATTTTGTGAATACCCTCATTTGTTCGCTGTGATAGGATCTTTTCTCCTGCGAGTGTCAGAAGTTTAAAGAATATGTCTTTGCAAAAATTTCTACATTTTGGGTATGCTTACTCTTTTAAAATCATTTCCAGACCGCTTGACTTATCTATGTACTTTACTATTTTACCTTTTCTTATGAAAATTTCGACCTTTTTTAAAGGCATTTTTAGAAGGACTTTGGCCGTTTTCTTTCCATTGCTTTGAACTATTCCATCAAATTTCCATTTAATTTTTACAGTTCTGCCACCAAGGGGAGTAATGTCCACAATTTCACCGACTCTAAGTTTTTCTATGTCTAAACACCTTAAGAATAGGAGAACTTCCTCGTTGTCAATCGCTCCTTCAGGATATGATATTGTAAAAGACTTTTCTTTTTCTCCAAAATTTAATTTTACATGAGCCTTTCCGTCTTCGTACTGAGTTGTCAGGGAAAGATTCATACCTTTGATGTATCTCACCAGATGGATGGGGGTCCAATTTTTACCGAAATAGAGAATGACGCTATCACGTATATTCTTTCCCTGCTTAATAACATCTGTGACACTTAAAAGCTTATACACAGTTTTCCCCCGGTATATGGTCGTGTCCAGAATACTTACAGATTTACCTATGTTTTTCCCCTTGTATTCTAAAGAGTAATGTAGAGTCTCGGGGACAGTTACACAAATTTCCTGCCCGAGGAGAGGCAGTGAAAGTACAATTGCAAACAAAATTCTCATGGCTCTACCTCCTTTTTACTGAATAATATTAAAATCCAGATCGTTCCAACAAGTATCAGCACCGGTAAAATTACGTCATAAATATGTTTCATTACAAATCTGGAAAAAGGTAATGCCTGATGAAAACTGGCGTATAAAATTAGTCCGTCAACAAGTTCATGATATATTACTCCTGCCAGGAAGAATAAAATAGCTTTCATATTGTTGGATTGCTTGAAATAATAAAGAGCAATTCCTACAAAACCACCGATCAAGGTATGAATTAAAATTGCATAAAATCTTTCAAGTACCCATGACCATGTCATGAACAATAGAGTCAGGTTTATTCCAAAAATTTTACCAAGGGTCGGATATAATCCAATTATTGAAAGAGTGAATGCTTCACCGATTCCATAAGACATTCCAGCGAATAGACCAAGAATAATCGAGAAGACATAATTTTTGAGGAATTTTTCTTCTACACCTACGTATAGGGTTATTAATTTCCCTCCTTCCTCCACGAAATTGTTAATCATTTGCACCACAAGAAGGATAAAAAGAAAGGTTGGATTCTTTGTCGCAAGCCAATACTCCAGGTGTTTACGTAATAAGAGTAGAGGGAATATAACTATTCCGATTGAATACAATTTAAAGAAAATTGATGATGGAATTTCTTTAGTATTTTTGATTCTCTTAATGATTGAATAAAAGATAAGAGGGAGAATAATACCGTCAAGGATGATAATCCCGGCCAATTTTACTCCCCTCCGTAAAACAAATCAGGATCCTCCCAGATCTTTTTAGTTTTTTGAAGAACCTTTTTAACTTCTTCCTGTCTGAGTTCAGCGACTCTTGCAACAATGAGGTTTATCGTCATAACAACAGGTGTCAGAGTAATTAGAAAGCCGCTCCTTTCAATCCATAGAGGGATATTTATATCAGATCTCAAGGAAACAGGATTCAGACGTGATTCAGTGATTGAAACGATATTATGCCCTATTTCCTTTGCTTTTGAAAGAAGTTTAACAAGTTCTTTAAAATGTTTTAGATAACTGAAAACCACAATAGTCTGGTTCTCGAAAAGATTTATTTTCGTAAAAAAGTCGACAGAGGAATTTGTTGTAATATCAATATTTAAACCAGTAGCACTGAGGAACAGGTAGAATAGCTCAGCAAGGACTCCGGCTGAGGCGTATCCTGTAAGAAGTACGTGTTCTGAACGAGCGAGCATTTCTGCGGCACGATTTATAGACGAGACAACATCATTGGTGAGTGTTCTTTGAATTGCCGAGACCTCTTTCAATTTTATATCATTAAAAATAAATGAACCTGTTTGCTCAATAAATTCAAGGGGTGTTTTATTAAATCCGACTCTCTCGATAATGGCTTTTCTGAATTCTGGATAACCTTTATAGCCGAGTTTCTTTACGAATCTTATGATACTGGAGGGTGATATCTGGAGATATTTTGCAAGTTCACTGGCATTCATATAGATAATTAGCGATGGGTTTTTGAGGAGTACATCTCCTATGCGTCGATGTTCTTTCCTTAATAACCTGACCTTCTTTTCAATATCCTCAAACATGGTAAAATCATAACACTTTTATTTTTATACGTCAATAATTTTCCACTTACAGGTCACGCGTCGCAGGCAATACACATTAAATTCTGCCTCTAATTGTTGACCATCGGGGGGTGTATGGTTATATTAAAGAACCATCAAAAAGGAGGTTTACAGATGATACGGGGCTTGAGTGATGAAGAAATCCTGGGGATCTGGGAAAGTGTTACTGACTTTACAGAGGGCTGGCATGAAGCCATTGGGGAGCTTTTGTCTCGTGCAGATGACCTGAAAATAGAAATTGAAGATCCCGGACTTAGAAGTACACTTGAGAAAATTCAGAGAAAACTTCTCAAACTCAGGCAAGATATTGATGACACTGTAGAATCGGCGAGAAGTGGTGAGATTAGTTCTAATGATCTTGAAAACTTCTTCAGAGACTATGGTGAGACACTTTCATCCCTCGAAGCTGAGCTCCTGGAGCTTGAACTTGAGCCGGACGACTACGACGATTATTATGATGAATTCGACGAGGAAGAATATTAGTTAAAAACCGTATTCTCCTTTTAAAGGCACAAAAGCGCAGGGGAACAATTCCTGTGTTATAATTCTACCATCTTTTTTAATACCTTTTAGAAGGACCTGTCCTAACCTTTCACCCACGGGAATGACAATTATTCCGCCATCTTTGAGCTGTTCTTTCAGAGGGGTCGGGATTTCAGGTGCCGCTGCAGTAACAATAATTCTATCGTATGGAGCATTTTCAGGCCAGCCAAGTGAGCCATCTCCAACCCTGAATCTTACATTTTTAAACCCAAGTCGTTTCAAGATTGAACGCGCCCTTTCTGAAAGTTCCGGGACTCTTTCCACTGTATAGACTTCCTTCGCTATTGAAGCCAGTATTGCAGTTTGATATCCAGATCCTGTTCCTATTTCGAGAACTTTATGATCGTTGTCTAATTCAAGTAATTCTGTCATTACAGCTACCATGTAAGGCTGAGAAATGGTTTGACCATACCCAATCGGGAGGGGATAATCTTCGTAGGCCTGGTCAATATATTCCCGTGACACAAAAAGGTGACGTGGAATCTTGAGCATGGCCTCGATTACACGGGGATCTTTGACACCTCGAGAGATTATCTGTGTATCAACCATTAGTTTTCTTTTCTCAGAAAGTGAGATCCCATTGAAGTCTTTTGAGCTCATCATAATCCGTGAGATCTATATTTAAAGGTGTTATTGAAACATACCCATCTGATACAGCCTTTAGATCTGTCCCCGGCTCCTTTTTCCAGAGTGGTTCCCCGCCAATGTAATAAATGTTATTTTCTCTCTTTTCAACAGGATCCTGGTAGCTCCTTCGACCGAGTCTTACGATCCTTATCCCCCTGATTTCATGCTTTGGTTTGTTGGGGATATTTATATTGATAAGTTCAAAATCGAGTCTGAGCTTGAAGATTTCATCAATGATAATTTTTGTAAAATATTTTGCCGTATCCCAATAATAATCCGAAGTCGAGGTTCCAAGTGAAATTGCAAGTGCTGGTATATCGTAAATGGCGCCTTCACGAGCAGCAGCGACTGTACCAGAATAGAATACGTCTTCACCAAGATTGTAACCCCTGTTGATACCTGATAAAACAAGGTCTGGTTTTCCTGGTAAGAGTTCAAATATTCCCAGTAATACACAATCAGCAGGAGTACCGGAAACTGAAAAAGTTTTTTCGTCCAGTTGTCTCACCTTAATTGGCTGACCGAGAGTTATAGAATGGCTGGCGCCACTTCTTTCCTGATCAGGTGCCACTATATAAACCTCACCAAGGTGTGACACAGCCTCCCGGAGTTTTAGAATTCCCTCACTCCCAACACCATCGTCATTTGAAAGAAGAATAAGTCTTTTATTCATCTCCACATGAATTTTAAGGTAAGCTTAATGAATCTCAAAGTGTCCCGCACTTTGTCAACTGAACTTATTTCCGTACCATAGATGGTTTTTATAGGTACTCCACAAATTTTGTATCCTTTTAAAGCGACCTTAAATACCACTTCTGATTCGAAGTCATATTTTGATTGGGTAAATTCCATTGAAAAAACCCTTTTCGAATAAAGTCTGTATCCACTCTGTGTATCTGGCAACCTGCATCCAGCCAGAAGTGAAAGAATCATTGTGGTTAATCTGTTTGAAAGATAATTCAGGAATGGCATTTTATACAGTTCATGCCACCTTGTTCCTATAATGAGGTCACAATGATCCTGCTGAAATTTTTGAAAAAATTTTGGAAGATCAGACGGGTCATGCTGTAAATCCGCGTCCATGGTTATGATAGCATCATAACCCTTTTCGAGTGCAAATTTGAAGGCTTTCTTGATAGACTCCCCTTTGCCAAGGTTTGAAGGATTTCGGATCGTCATGACCCCGGTAGATTGGGCCTCTTCATAAGTGTTATCCTGTGATCCATCGTCTATAACAAGGATGTTTTCTCCTGAATAACTTTCAAGTAGTATTTTAAGGAGTTTTGATATGCGCCCTCCTTCGTTATAGGCGGGAAT
The DNA here is from genome assembly GCA_964398355.1 of uncultured bacterium. GTDB lineage: Bacteria > Hydrothermota > Hydrothermia > B15-G9 > WFZT01 > WFZT01. The sequence continues at coordinate 14,615 of CAYNMM010000127.1, read as the reverse complement.
GGCTATAAGGACTTTCATTATTTTCAATGGTTGGAATTTTTAATGGTCGGGGCGAGTGGATTTGAACCACCGACCCCCAGCCCCCCATGCTGGTGCGCTAACCGGGCTGCGCTACGCCCCGACCTATCGCTATTATGTTAACAAAAAGTATGTGTTCAGTCAACCGCACCATCCCCATCTTTCTATTACTCCAGTGTTATCGAGTAAAGCCTGTGAGAACTCAAAAATGGGCACACACCCGGATGTATCTTAAATTCCACTATTGTTGTAATTTAATGAAGTTATGTAAAAAAGAAAAAATTCCTTGAAGATAAATCGTGATAACCGATTTATAATTCAGACACTATGAATAAATATTTTGTCGGAATTGATGCTGGTGGTACAAAAACCGAGTTAAGGGTTATTTCAGAGCATCGTTTGACTGTTGAAAGGGTGAGGCTCTCCGGATTTAATTACCAGAATGGTGATTTGAATCAGTTCGCCAGGAATATCAATGAGGCCCTTGTGCGGATAAAAAAAGATCACAGACTCGAGAAATACGACTATATTGTCGCCGGAGTGGCTGGAGTATTCTTACCTTATGAGAAAGAAAAAGTCGCTATGAAACTTGAGGAAATGACCGGGATACCCACGCGAGTAATGTCAGATATGGAAATTCTGCTATATGGAACGTGGGAAGGTGAGCCAGGTATGGTGCTGATTGCTGGAACTGGGTCCATTGCCGCTGCATTACTCGATGACGGCTCTGTTGTTAGAAAAGGCGGCTACGGTTATATCATAGGTGATATCGGAAGTGGAGCATGGTATGGTCTCAACGCTGTTCGGGCAGCATTGCTGTCCTTTGAAAATCTCGGTCCCAGAACCATCTTGGAAGAGGAAATTTTTAAATTTTTTGGCGGAAGCACTCCAAGAGAGATTATCGGGAAGTTTTACCTCGAAAAAGACAAGCCGAGTATGCTCGGCAAACTCTTCCCGATAGTTCTCGATGCATACTTTAAAGGAGATGTTGTGGCTGAAAAGATCATTGAAGAGGGTATTTCAGGTCTCGTAAACATGCTTACAACACTGAAGAATGAAACAGGTGTAAGACCGCGTGTCTTACTTGCAGGCGGACTTTTCAAAAATTCAAGTTTTCACAGAATGTTTATAAAAGAGCTTAAAGGGTTTAACATTGAAATGCTTGGCTCAGAACCCTCTTATCTGGCGGCCAAGCTTGCACTAAAATTTGCAGAGGATAACGGATGAAAGCGCTTGTACTTGGGGGTGGAGCTGCCAAAGGGCTCGCTCATATTGGAGTGTTAAAGGCCCTTGAAGAATTGGGTTTTACCCCTGACATAGTTATAGGATGTTCCATGGGCTCACTCGTCGGATCTTTTTATGTCAACGGTATTTCTCCAGATGATATGCTCAATATTTCAAGGTCTGTCGATAAGAGAAAAATAGCCAGGTTTTTCACACCACGTCCTTCTCTTGCTGGTTTCACAGACGGAAGAAATGTTGTGAATTTTTTGAAAGAATTTTACGGTGAAAAACTAATTGAAGAGCTTGACGGTATAAAATTTGCCGCAGTTTCTACGGATTTGATTACAGGTGAAGAAATCGTTATAACAAAGGGTCCCATATATCTCGCTGTTAGAGCTTCAATTGCAATACCAGGTGTTTTCACACCCCTTCATACGTCTGAAAGAGCTCTTGTAGATGGTGGGGTGGTGGATCCTGTACCAGTTAGAGTAGCACGATCAATGGAATATTCCAAAATTGTTGCAGTCAACGTTCTGACCCGTGAAAAGCCTGAACTTGTCAGTTATGAGATTAAAAATGGATCCCAAAGCGGGAAAGTTAGGGATGGTTTTTCCCGTTTTTTACAGAAAAACAGAATTAAACATCCTAATTTAAACCTTTTTAACGTTGCCCTCCTTTCCGTTTACGCAATGGAGGGTGCCATAATTCAAAACAATCTTGATCTTTATCCCCCTGACGTTTTTATAGAGCCCGATACATCAGAAATTGGACTTTTCGAATTTGACAGAGGTGAATATGCGTTTGAGTTGGGTTATAATGCAACAATGCAGAAAAGAGAAGAGATACTGAAATTGATAAAAACCTGAATTTGCAACGAGAGGAGGTATCAAAATGAAGGTGTTTTTTGGCAAGAAAGTTCACAATGGTAAGAAATTTATCGATGATGTTTATATTGGTGTTGAGAATGATATGATCGTTTACGTGGGAAAGGATAAGCCCGAAGGTGAGTTCGCAGGAGATTTCCCTTTTATCACACCAGCATTTATTGATGCACATAGCCACATAGGAATGGACCGTGCTGGTGAACCCTTCTATGAAGGGGAATCCAACGATTTTTCTGACATCTTCACCCCCTTATTGAACCCTATCAATTCTGTATATTTTGACGATCATGCAATGAAAGAATCTGTTCAATTTGGTGTACTTTACAGCTGCATAATTCCAGGAAGTGGAAATGTATTCGGTGGAAAAGCGGTCATTATCAGAAATTTTGCAAAATCCAGAAAAGAAGGTTTCTTTAAGGATTACGGTTTTAAAATGGCTCTCGGGTATAATCCGAGATCCACCACTGATTGGAGAGGCACAAGATTTAATACCCGCATGGGAGTTTATGCTCACCTTGAGGCAAAATTTGAGGAAGTTAGAAGAAAGGCCCGTAAAACACTCCTTCAAAAGAAAAAAGAGCTGGATGAACTTGAGAAAAAATACCGTAAAGGTGACATAGATTACCACGAATATGCTGAGAAAAAGAGATTGACAGAGGAGCTTTATTCACTTGAATTTAATGATGTTGAAAAAGCCATTCTTGAATTGCTGGAAGGGAGAAAAATAGCGAAAGTCCATGTTCACAAATCCGATGATGTTCTGTACCTGATAGAGCTTGTCAATAGGTTTGGATTTAAGGCCACTGCAGAGCACCTTGGAGATGTACACGAAATAGAAACTTTTCAGGCGTTAAAGGACGCAGGGATAGACGCTGTTTTTGGACCACTTGAGTCTTTCCCATACAAGGTGGAATTAAAACATGAGAGACTTTCCAATGTGAAACTTCTGATGGATTCAGGACTGTTCTTCGGACTGATGACGGATCACCCGGTTATTATGAGCAAGCTTCTTTTCATTTCATTAAGAAATTTTCTGTTCTTTGGTATGAGTGAGGAAGAGGCATTGAGCATTATCACATGGAGAAATGCAAAAATTCTTGAGATTGATGATAAACTTGGCACAATAGAAAAGGGTAAGCTTGCGAGCCTGATCCTGTGGAATGGTGATCCTTTTAAAATATCTTCAAGACCCGAAATGGTGATCGCCGAGGGTAAAGAAATGAAATGGGAGGAGTTTTTATGAGTTTTGAAAGATTTCTGTACCTTGCTTATACAGTATTGTATGGAGTTGCTTTTGTATTTTACCTGCTATATTTTTTATCTCCCAAAAAGGTCAAAGCCATTATTCCGAGGTCTATTCTTTTATTTGCATTTGGCGTACACACATTGTTCATTATTGTTCGCTGGTATGACGCCGGACACGCGCCCCTGCAGACTCTTTATGAGGCTATATCGTGGTTCGCATGGTCAGCTATTATTGCATATATCATAGTGGAGTGGAGAAGGCATGTTTACCTTGCTGGAGTTATTGTCTTACCAGTAGTCCTTGGCTCACTAATTTTTGCCTATACAAAACTGCCATATACCACCAAGCCTCTGCCTCCTGCACTACAGAGTTATTGGTTTGAGATTCATGTTATGGGTGCATTTGCATCTTATGCCTACTTTGTAATTGCTTTCGCTGTTGAGGTTGTGTACTTGATTTTGCGGCCGATTGTAAAGGGCGGAGGAGGCACAAGGTATGATCTTGACCTGAAAAAACTTGAGAGGTTTCATGTGATGGCATACAACCTCATTCTTTTTGGTTTTCCTTTTCTGACATTTGGAATATTCTCCGGAGCTGCATGGGCAGAGGACGCCTGGGGTGGATATTGGGCCTGGGATCCAAAGGAAACATGGTCCCTGATTACCTGGCTTATATTCGCTGGCTATCTTCATGCAAAAGTGACTCCAAAACTCGGACGAGGCTTTGCCTCATTTCTCAATATCCTTGGATTTGTTGCCATGATCTTCACTTTTCTTGGAGTTAACTGGCTGGCAAAAATACTCGGAATTCCATCTCTCCATACGTACGCTTTTTGAGAAAAATTCTGGTCTGAATGAACGTTTTAAACAAATTCATTTTTCTATTCATCGTCTATGCAGGTGGAGTAATATCCTCCACGTTTGGGATAGGAGGAGCTTTTATCATTATTCCACTTTCAGCTTTATTACTGCCAATCAAAAAGGCTATTGTAATTCTCACTATTTTCTTTCTTGTTAATGATATTTCAAAATCCGTAGTCTTCAGGAAATACATCGATTGGAAAGCAGTATTATTACTGTGGATTGGAGCGATCCCTGGAGTTGTACTTGGAGCATACTCGCTCGTTGTTGCCCCTTCGTTAATCGTGGAGAGAATCCTTGGTGCAATCATTCTCGCCTATGTAATAAACTCTTTCTTTGGACTGACAGAACATTTGCGGCTCTCAAATTCCGCTATTGTTATTGGTGGTTTTGCCTATGGATTCTTTGCCGGAATAATTGGTACTGGAGGGCCCATAAAGGCGGCAATTCTTATTCAACTTGGCTTGCGCAAAGAAAGATTTATTGCAACGATGTCTTCAAATGCTGTTTTGTTGAACATTATCAAAATAGCGATCTATTCCAGGTACTCCCTCATACTCAAAAGCGATATGGTTATAATGGGATTTCTTGTTCTTGTTGCAGTTCTTGCCACTCTAACTGGAAAATTCTTTGTCAGGAAGATTACACCCCTTGTTTTTGAAAGAATTGTGATGTCAATCCTCCTGGTGTCTGGCATAAAATTGCTGTTTTTCTAAACATTCCCGAAGTCTTTTAAATCAATTCTGGCAAAATGACAAAACCAATTACTGCCAGCATTAACCCCAGGATCAGAAAAAAGATGGTCAGTATTTTCTCAAAAACCGATGGATAATCTTTGAAATCCAGGATTATACGCCTTGAACCTGTTAATCCATGAAGTATTGCAAAAATGAGTAATGCTCCAAGGGTTATACGGGTCTCATGAGGCTCAAAACCTACTTTCGTCGAAAAATGCTGAACCAGGATGTGTAATCCAAGAAAAAAGATCAGCAAGATGGCAGAAACCCTCAATATAATCCATGTTTTTCTATCCATAGGCTTTCTCATAATCCCACCAGATAAAAAGCTGAAATTAAAAGAAAAATGATAAGAACCAAAATAGATAATTTTTTCTCATCCGTAAAAGGGGATAAATCGAGAACGAGGATCCTGATCCCGTTTAGTGCGTGAAACAAAAAACTTAAAACGACAAGGGTTACAATAAATCCGGAATTTAGGAAGTTCTGAATAAGATCACTGAGGTTCTCTCCCACGATGTGTGTTGACATCGATAGGATGTGCAAAAAGAGAAATAGTACCAGAAATACACCGGTGAGTCTGTGGAATATCCACATAAAGGAGGAGATAGAAGGTGTAGTTCCACGAAAAATCCTTACAAACCAGTTTGATATAACCTCTGAATGTGTTTTTACTTCGTACTCACTAATGATTTTACCTCCCTTTTTATTATTTCTTTTCTCAGAAAATTGACAATAGTTGCAGGTGACAATTTCACAGGACAAACACTGGCACATTCAAAACAGTTGACGCAATTCCAGATCCCTGCTTCGTCTGCCTGCTTTAATCTATCCATCTGATCGAGTGGATGTTCGTACATCCTGGCTATCTGAAGCATCCACATTGGTCCCTGGTATTGAGTTGTCCATGTGTCAGCCTGCGGACAGGCTGACAAACAGGAGTAACATTCAATACATCGTGAATAAATGTCCCTGAACCTGTGCTGTACTTTACTGTCTACCCGAGAAATAGTAGCTGATTCCCCCTCTGTTAGATGAGGCCATAACTCGAACTTTTTAAACTTTTTAGGTGCAAATGATGTATCAACAACAAGATCACGTAGAACAGGGTAACCCCTTAAAGGCTCAATCCTCATTCCATCCTTGAGGAGTGTGATACAGGCGAGACCGGCTTTACCATTGATTGTCATGGCACACGAGCCACAGGTAAACTCCCTGCAATTTGCCCTGAATGCAATATAAATTCCCTTATCCCATAAGTACTCAAGCGCTTCTATTACAGTCATACTTTTGACAAACGGGATCCTGAAGGTCTCCCAATGCGGTTTTTTGTCCTTTTCAGGATTGAACAACTTAATATGAACTTTTATGATTTTTTCAGGATTTTTTATCTCAGGTATATATGCTGTCATTTTAATGCCAGGGAGATCTTGATTTAGCGTATTCAGGAAAGTCTTCTATTTTCCTGTACTTTAGCTCAACATCACGAATCTCATAGGAGACTTCATCACCTTTTTTACGAAAAACTATATTCTTTAACCAATTTTTATCATCTCTGAAAGGATAATCTTCACGGTAATGTGTACCTCTGGATTCTTTTCTCAAGAGAGCAGCAGTGGCCGATATTAGACCGAGCTCAATTCTAAAAGGAAGTTCCAGTATATCCTTTAATTCAAAGTTATAAACTCTCGATTTATCTTTCAAACTTACACGTGGTAAAAGCTCGGTTTTAATAAATTGGAGTTTTTTAATACCTTTTTTAATCCCTTCTTCATTGCGAATTACACCGATGTATTCGTCCATCAATTCGATCAGCATCCTCCTAACTTTCCCGACACTAAGAGACTCATCTTTCCATTCTTTTTCAAAAAATGAGCGTATTCTTGTAATCTCTCCTGAGACTTCTGAGCGGTTATAATTTGATTTCTTACGATTTAAGACGTAATTTGAAGCGTTCTCACCTGCAATTCTACCGAATATCAGTATATCTGTGAGTGCATTTGAGCCCAGTCTGTTAGCGCCATGGACACCAGCGGTGACAGCTCCAGCTGCAAATAGCCCCTCAATACTTGTTTCTGTTCGCTCATTTATAACGACTCCACCACAGAGATAGTGAGGTCTTGGTCTGACCTCGATATACTCTTTTGTAATATCAATACCAAAGTTTTTGTATTTCTGATAAATTACAGGCAGTCGCTCTTTTACGTGTTTTGCAGGTAGATGTTTGACGGAGGCAAAAATTCCACCGTGGGGTGCACCTCTACCAGCTCGTATTTCTTTCATAATACTAACAGAAACTTTATCACGAGTTGCGAGCTCCATATTTTCCGGGTCGTACTTTTGCATAAATCTTTCATTTAAACTGTTGAGGAGCCATCCACCCTCACCTCTGAATGCTTCACTAACACTTCCTCTGACACCAGGTGGCCACCAGGCGTGGGTAGGGTGGTACTGAATGAATTCCATATCAGAGATTTCGGCACCTGCCTGTAGTGCCATGTAGATTCCATCTCCTCTTTGTCTTTCGGATGCGGCGGGCCATAGGCCCGCCGCATCCGCAGTTGCTAAAACCACAGCCTTTGCCTCTACAACGTAAAAATCCCCTGTAGGAATGTGGTAGAAAAACACCCCGGAAGCTCGTCCATTTTCATCCAGCAAAATTTTTGTCACAAAAGCTTCATCTATAAACTGTATGCCTCTCCTGTACACTTCCCGCCTCAATCCATTCATCATTTCATGACCTGTTTCGTCTCCACAGAAAACTGATCGGGCAAATCTATGTCCTCCAAACTTCCTCACAAGCAGACGTCCGTCCTCGTCCCTATCAAATAATGCCCCATAACGCTCAAGCATATCGATTATGCCACCCGTGTTTTTGCACATCACCCTGACAACTTCCTGATTGTTTAAGAAACCGCCACTTAGTAACGTGTCCTCAAAATGGACTTCCCAGCTGTCCCTATCATCTTTGTAATAAACAGCAAGTCCACCATGAGCGTTTGGTGAGCAACCACTTTTCCCCATCTGCCCTTTGTCGAGTAGAAGAACAGAAAGGTCTTTATCTGTATGAACTGCAGCACTCAGTGCGGCTCCTCCGCCACCAATAATTACAATATCAACCTGTAATGTGTTTACTTCACTCATACGTTTTTAACAGGTCTGTGCTGTTGTAGTAGTAGCTTAATTCTCACCTTTTTACCATTTTCCATGTGCTCAATTGCTGCTTTCATTGCCAATTCTGCATCTCTGTTTCTGAGAGCGTTAAAAATTTTTTCGTGTTCCTTTAAAGCCTGGTCTATTCTTCCCTTGTACCTGAGAGAGGTGTAATTTACCGTTTGAACAAGATCGTGATAAATGGAGATCAAACATTTTAATTTTGGATTTCTCGTTGCCATAGCTATGGTGTTGTGAAATTTTGCGTTCAGCTCTACCTGTAATTTAAGGTCATTTTTGTTTTCGTATTCCATTTGGAGAATATCTTCGAGTGCCAGCAGGTCTATATCAGTTGCCCGTTCTGCCGCGAGGCGTGCTGCTATACTTTCAAGTCCGACACGTATATCATAGATATCTTCGATATCCTTGATGTCGAGCTGAAAAACAGACATCCGCTTTGAAGACTTGTTCGTAATAATAAATCCCTCCTGTATAAGTCGCTGGAGTGCTTCACGCACCGGTGTCCTGCTGACATGAAGGATGCTCGCAATGTCACGCTCACCCAAATTGGCACCGGGTGGAAGTATGCCGTAAAGAATGGCCTTTCTCAGAGTGAAATAGATTCTTTCTGAAATTTTCTCTCCGTCTTGAAGGTCCTGAAAGATCACACGTAGATCATCAAATTTCCCCTCGTCGGGTATATTTTGGTATACCATAGTATGCCAAATAATAAACCAGTGTCCCCCGTGTGTCAACATCGACTCTTGATATATTCCGGTACGGTGAGAAATTTCTGATTGAAAGAATTGTTCCTCGCTACCCGAAGAAGCCCAATAACGTTTTCATCTCAAAGGCATAATATTCCGTATTGACAATAAATAAAGGTAACTTTCCCTCTGAGCAGGTGAAAGATCTTCACTGTAAGTCAAAAATACAGAGTAGGCTTTTCGAAAAATGTATCGGGGAAATGGAGGAATTTAGTCTTCTAACCTCCTCCCTCACTGTTCGTTCAGCCCTGTGGATGGGATTCTCATCAAAATCTCTTCCCATGGGAAGACTGAGATAGGGCAGAAAGAGCTGATTTGACAGGGAGAAATGAGTGCTCTTTTTACCTTTCCCCTTAATTTCCTCTCACAAGCGGAAGGAGAATTTGGATGTAATCTTTCCTCCCATTTCGTGGAAGTGGAGACTATGGATGAGTCCCACCGTAAGTGAAGGAGAAGGTGAGTGGCCCCTCCCGCAGAGTAGGGGGTGTGACCGTACACAGATCTTTTTGCAAGCAGGAGGGAATTAAAGAGAATTTTTCAGTAAAGTGAAAGAGGTAAACGGAAAAATATTTTTTTGACCCTTCTCACAATGAAGAGACGGAGATCAAAACCGTTCCGTTCGTATAGTATTTCGTAATACGAACAATCGATGTGTGGAGTCTTTGAAAGGTTGACATGAGCCGAATCTCCTATATTCTCTGTTATTTATTATTCCAGACTGTTTCGCAATGGAGGGATTGTGAATGAGTATTTCTCGACTTCAGAGATATGGGAAAAACCAGCCCGAAAAACCAAAGAAAAAGGTCACAGATGTATGTATTTATTGTGGATAGGGAAAAGTTGACGCTGAATAAAGAAACATGAAGGGATGGATAAAACCGGAATTTTTGAGTCTGCTAAGAATGTAAATACATGCGAAAACCGTTTCCAGTGATTTTCACTGGAGGGGGTAGATACAAACTTCGCCTTGCGGAGCTTTTTGTGGTGGGTGATCCACTTCTATATTGTCTCCGGAGGACATAAGTGCTATGGATGTCACTCCAATCTAATGATACTCATGCTTTTTTACACTCGATATGTCGTGATGTTTAAACTTTGTAAAACACACTCAGACCATACTTCCGGGAAATTTTAAACAATGTTTGGGAAATCAGACCTTCCGGTTCTCATTTCTGTGTGACATTACGGACATTTATGATCAAAAATTCAGTGCTCTTGATTTCCTGAAATACAGATTAACTATCGATTGTTTTTTTTTCGTTCAATTTTTCAATTGAAAGAATTAAGTTTATTTCTTCTTCGCTTCTTCCCAGAGAGCGTCCATTTCACCGAGGGACATCTGCTCCAGGTTTTTCCCCATTTCCTGAGCTTTTCTCTCGATATAAGAAAATCTTTCTACAAATTTCTTTAAAGTATTTCTTAAGGCTTCTTCGGCATTGATGTCTTTATGTCTTGCAAAATTAACAATAGAAAAGAGTAGATCGCCAATTTCCTCCTCTATTTCTTCCCTATTTTGGGCATTTCTTAACTCCTCAAGTTCTTCTTTGATTTTTTCTAAGACATCCTCTCCTTTAGTCCAGTCAAAGCCGACCCTACTTGCGCGATTCCCTATTTTCTGTGCCAGCATCAGGGCAGGTAATGAAAAATTGACATGCTCAAAAATTCCATACCCCTTACTTTTTTCCCAATTCTCAAGTAATTCATCCTGATTTTCGAACTTTTTCTTGCCGAATACGTGTGGGTGCCTGTAAATCATCTTTTTTACAATTGTGTCAATGACCTCATTATGGGAGAATTTTTCTTCATCTTCAGCGATTTTCGTATGTAGCATTGCAAGAAAAATTACGTCACCAAGTTCTTCTCTCAGGGAATCCCAGTCCTTTTTATCAATAGCATCCAGTACTTCATAAGCCTCTTCGACAAGGTCAAATTTTATAGTTTCATTCGTCTGGGCTCTGTCCCATGGACACCCATCAGGAGCCCTGAGTCTCTCAACTATTTTCCAGATTTCGTCAAACGATTTTTTCATGGCCAAAAATTATACAACCTGATCTACGGGCCAACAATTTGATATTTACATAATAGAAGGTTTTTTGTAAGTTTTATCTTGGGTTGACAACAAATCTGAAAGTTATAATCCCCTCCTCAAGATGAGGTTTGATGTTTTTCTTCAAAGGTTCGAATCTCCATTGAAATAGCACATTCCTAACGCTCCTTTCCGCAGTTGGATCTCCCTTTTTCAGGAAATCCACACTTTTGACATAGCCATCAGGATCTACGACAACCTTTACTTTGATTGTTACATCAGAAAGAAGTGGAAGTTTTGGGGGTAACACGTAATTGATTAATCTTCTTTGACTTATGACACCCTCTATTTTAACGTTAACGGAGGAAGACCCGAATAACTGCTGGGCGAGTTTTTTCTCCTTCTCTTCAATCTCCTTTCTCGCCAGCATCTCCTGTCGTAGTCGTTCTTCCACGATTTTTTCTTCGGGTGTCTTTTCTTCTTTTGTCTTCAACGTTTTCTCACCTGATTTAGTCTTCTTTATTGGGGGGGTAGATACTTTTTTTCTGATAATCGTAGTTGGTAGAGTTTGAATTTCGACCCACTCCTCTTCCTGTTTTTGTTTTGTTGGTGAGATAGTTATGAAGGCAAAAATGAGGAGTACGACAAGATGGATAGCAAGAGAATATAAGTAATGTTTTTTATTCTTCATTCTTCCTTAAAGGTTGCGATAAGAAGCTTTTCTCCCCCAGCCTTCTTTGCCTCATCCAGAACTTTCACAGCCTTCTCAAGAGGGATGGATGCGTCGGCACGAAGAACAATTATCTGTTTAGGATTTTTTTCGAGCAACTGCTTAACTTTTGCCGACAGGTTGTCCATCGAGACAGGCTTTCCATTTAAAAAGACTGCACCTGACCTGGTTACAGTCACTGTTATTTGTTTACTGACAGTAGTTTTCTCACTTGTGACTGACTTGGGAAGTCTAACCCTGATGCCCTTCTGGACAACGTATGTTGATGTTAATAGAAAATAGATTAAAAGTAGCAGAACAATGTCAGCGAGGGAGATGAAATTGAATACGGACATGGGTTTATGTTTCATCTCGAATTTCATGACCTGCTCACCTCGCTTAAGAGGTCAAGTAACTCGATCGAGCTATTCTGCATTTCGAAAACAATCTCACGGACCTTTCCAACCATATAGTTGTAAAGATAGTAGAAAATGATCCCCACAGTCAGGCCAACGGCTGTGGTTATTAATGCTTCCCAGATGCCACCAGCGAGGACCGAGGCGTCAACAGCGCCGCCAAGTGCCTGTATTTTCATAAATGCCTTAATCATACCTGTAACTGTTCCAAGGAAGCCGAGTAGAGGAGCGGTGCTCGCTATTGTTGCGAGCGCATCGAGATTTTTCTCCAGTCTGTATATTTCAACATTTGCCGCATCAGTGATGGAATTCCTGATCTCCTCGCGAGAACCACCAAAGCTTTTTAACCCTGCGTAAACAATCGCTGCGATAGGACCTGACGATTCCTTTGCCCGACGCAAAGCCTCATCGAAATTACCCTTCAAAACGATGTTTTTTATCTCAAGCATAAAAATCCTCGTGTTGGTACGCGCCTTCTTCAAAACAAGCAGTCTTTCGAAAACCAGTGCAAGACCAATGATTGAAAGGATTAAAATAAGCCAGACAATTATTCCACCCTTCATCAGAATTCCAAGCAGTGTAAACTTCATAGAAAAACCTCCTTTAAAATTTCATGAAAAAGCCAAGTGTTAAAGAAAAACCATTGTTTATTTTATAGTTTGCTGGCGTGAAAATTTCAAATCCTTCCTTTACAGGGTTATCTATTTCGAAGAGGGCTCCAAAATGTCTCGCGAAACTTTTTGAGAACTCAAATCCTTCAGTAAGGACAAGATCATCGTTGAAATTTGATAGTTGCAAGGCTGCACGTATAGAGGGGATGTATTTTGATTCTGGTCGAGCATAACTTAAAGCGAAGGTCCCTTTCATAAGCAAGGTGTCCCTGACGGGTTTATAAGACTTGATGAAATACGATCCCGAAGCCGAAAAGTTTTTGAAATCAAAAATTTTGAAATATAAATACGGAGCACCTATTCCTGATGTGTCCGAAGAGAGTTTCCAGTATCTACCATCCCTCACAAGAATTGGTACACTGTTGTAGAATACATATCCTGAACCTATGCTGATATCCATTTCTCCATGATTAATGTGCAAACTCAGTACAGCACTTGCATAATTTTCGTACGATGAATCCACGTATGACAGCATTGCAGAGTTCGATATAAAAGTGCCAAAATCCGCTGTTTTTACATTCTTATCAATATTTAAACCAATCTTGCTTGAACTTCCAAAAGGATATGAGAGGTTCAGATTAAATACGGGTACTGTACTGCTACGGGCAGTAAAAGCCACACCTGTGCCAAGTTGTGTCTTTAACCTTCCTGTTATGAAGTTTACAGAAAAATCCGCTAACCCCACTGCTGAGTTCCCGAGTTTTTCAAAGGAGAGGTTACCCAGGGCAACAAGTGGGAGATCTGTTTCGTAGCCAATTCTGGAATTTAGTTTGATCCACGGATAGGAAAATGTTTTAGATGTATCACTAAATACATAGTTTACATCCGCATCAAATCCCAGGATGAAACCTCCACTGACCGGTGGGTAAACATCAAGCCTTGTTCTCAGTCCTGGTATAAAGAGTTTATGAGTAATCATGTTCGTATCATTATCCGTTTTCTCGAATCTTGAGAATGCACCTGTTCCCAATAAATATGAAATTCCAGGTGATTTTTTCGCAGATATTTGGAGAAAGCCAGACAGCTGGCTGATGCCATAATCTCCACCAACTACACCCATCATCTGCAATCCAGCGAGTGAAGTTGACATTGATTTTTTTCGTCCAGCGAGAAATCTCAAATGTACGTTATTTCCATAACCCAATCCTACAGATGCCCGGACGAATGAATTCCTTTCCTTTACGACTTCAGGTTTTATTTCAAATGTTTTAACAGGAAATTTATCCACAATGAATCCTACCATATCGGGATCTTTTATGTTGATATAGCTTCTAAATCCTGGCACAACATCCACTATGCTTCTTCTTGCTTTGAAAGTGTCTATCCCTACAATAGTAAATTCTTCCACTTTAAGCTGGGGAATTATTGCTGTTTCCTGTGAGAAAAGTATACCAGTTAGAAGAATAAATATCAGTTTTTTCATTGTGTTTTACCTTCTCCTTTTTGCTTCAATTTTTGTTCGATCAGTGTCTGCTCGATTTCTTTGGCCTTTTTCTCAAGTTCTGCTCTACGCGGAGAATTGGGGAATTTTCTGATTGCCCTTCTATAGACAGTTAGTGCTTCTTCGAGTCTGTTTTGCTCCTCATAAAGCTCACCGGCTCTTATCAATGCCTCTTCGGCAATTTCTGGATAAAGTTTCTCATAAACTCGGTAAGTTGTGATGTATTCGATTATAGCAGCCTCGATTTCTCCCATATCCTTATAAATATCGCCCAGTAAAAGGCTCGCTTTTGCAGCAATATCGTCTGAGCGGTTTTTCTTGATAATTTTTATAAGAGCCATTGCAGAGTCATACTGTCCTCGCTGGGCGAGTCTCTTTGCGAGATAGAGCCTCGCTTCATCAGCTACAGGGTTATCTGGATATTTGACCAGAATTTTATTCATCATAGAATCAGCTGCAGTCG
>CAYNMM010000126.1:0-9420 GCA_964398355.1 uncultured bacterium | reverse complement strand
TAGCTCTATGATACCCTAAAAATCTTGGGATATCACCACGAAATTCATGGAAAATAGAGACATTGTAGGCAACTAGTAAACTAAATTGAGGACGGATATCGTACGAGAAGAAAAATCAAACATCGTAAGGAGACTGTTGTGGCCGCTCATATATCACTTTTTTAATCTGATTATTGCAGTAGTCACATGGAGTGTGTCAGCATCCCGATTTATTGATTTAACGTATATTTTGAAGGGAATGTAACAGTAATAATAGTCGGTTGGTAAAGGTGCAAGAAGACTGGATAAACTTTCGCATCATCCCGGGAAGAACAAAAATGAAACCAATAATAAGAGAAACTTCTTCATCCCCCACCACCTATTCTTTTGACAGGTTTATAGGGTATTTTTCGGCCCAGAGGGTTTCCTCATGCCATGAATAGGTTAAAAATGTTCTGTATTTCTTGGAAAAAGTTGCCTCAAATATGCCAACTCCTGAGAGGCGACCGTGTGTCCTTATGTCAATATTGTGGTTGACCTTGTCCTCTGTGGCATACCTTGTTCCGCCACGATCAAGGCCGCCTACGACAAGATCAATATCTGGAATTTCCTTCAAAAGTTCTTTTTCATGCCCGTAGGTGATGTGGGCAAGGGCTATTATCATATCAACATTTTTCGATTTGAGTTCCTCGACAACCCTCTTTGCCGTCGGAATTTCCCGCAGGAAAAACAGACCCTTTATATCTTTTTTCTCTGCAAAAATGGGCATGTATTCTGTTATGAGACCAAAAATTCCGATCCTGAGTCCTCCTTTTTCGATAATTATGTAAGGTTTCACCCAATCAACCACTTTGAGTGTATCATCCGCGTAAGTGATATTTGCACACACCACTGGCACATTCAGAGTTTTCAAAAACGCTTTAAGTGTGTCCACACCGTGCAGGAAATCTTTCAGACCCAGTGTGGTGGCATCGTAGTGAGAGTTATTAATAAATTCTCGTGTTCCTGAGAAATCCGTGTACTGTCCGAGAAGATTTCCTCCGAGCATTCCGCCACCGTTGAGCAGGAGGAGAACAGCTTTTTCCTCCCGTGCCTTTTTCCGTTCCCTTTTCAATAAAATCTTGAATGATCCTTCTCCACCAAGAATCGGTGGAAAATCTGGATTTATCCAGGATGCCTTTTGAGGAGCAAAAGCATTGTCAATGTCATTGGTATGTAAAATTAAAATTTTAAACGGTGAAATCGAGATAATTAGTGAAATAAAGAGAGCAGGTATCATCAATTAGTCCCTTCTTCTGAGTTTCATCTTTGGCTCACGTGTGGAAAGCCTCAGGACATCGTAAAAATGTTTTTCCAGTGCCTTAGTTACTTCTTTCGAGTAGATTATTACAGAGACCTCATTGTTTCTCTCAAGGGCGTAGTAACTCCAGTTTGTTGAGCCAACGATGGTAATTGAGTCATCCACCATAATGAGTTTGTCGTGACTTGTCACATCTGGTGGGTCATACCACACATCAATCCCTCTACTTTTCAAATAATCTCCAAATTTTTTATTCATTATAGTATTACTGACATTCCAGCTTGAGGCATCGAGCAGAACAGTTACCTTAACTCCCCTTTTATGGGCTGCTACAAGGTCTTTCAGTATTATCATGTTGGGATCATCCGGGTACTGTGGATAGTATCGAGCTTCAAACATAAACACGAGGATTTTTTTCTGGGCAGAATTCAAGACTTTGTGAAGAGCTGGAAGATATTCCCTGTTGGGTATGGGAATAACGTTGCTTGCAGGATAGGAAAAGAGTAAACCCGCTATTAATAGGGTCGGGAAAAATTTTTTAATCATAATAACCTCCGTTGAAGTTCCTATCCGGTGAAATAATGAATTTTACAACCTCCGGGAACTTCTCTTTCAAAAGCTCACCGATGATATATCTTACCTCATCAGCAGTGGAGCTTTCAAGAACATCTTTTACAATCGGTTTTATTTCCTCGTATGAGAGACGTCTTATCAGCTCCTTCGTTTCGAGGAGGCTCGACGGGGTTACCGATAGCCCGTCAACGCCAAGGCCAAGAAGAATAGGTACACCGTAGGGATCAGATGCAAGTTCTCCGCAGACTTCTACAAGAATATTATTTTCATGTCCAATTTCCACAACCTGTTTGATCAGCCTCAAAATAGATGGATGGAGATGATTGTAAATTTCTGAAACATTTGTATTTTTTCTATCAACTGCGAGTGTATACTGTGTCAGATCGTTTGTTCCTATGCTGAAAAAGTCGACGAAACCGGCAAATTTATCAGCCATGATAGCCGAGGCGGGTGTTTCCACCATAATTCCGAATTTTGGAATCGGGAATTTGTCCCCGAACTTCTTTTCCAGACTTCTGGAAACCTCAGTTAATATCTCGTAAGATTCCTCAACCTCTTCAACCAGGCTGACCATGGGGAGCATGATTTTGATGTTCCCAACATCTCTATGAGCTCTAAGAATAGCCCTGAGCTGTATTTCAAAAATATCCTGATGTTTAAGAAGTGCTCTGATCCCTCTTACCCCCAGGAAGGGATTTTGCTCTATTATACCGTTCAATTCTCCAAGCCCAAACTTATCTGCTCCAACGTCAAACACCCTGATGATCACAGGGTTAGGATAAACTTCTCTCGCTATTTCTGTGTAAATTTCATACTGTCTTTCCTCATCGTGCTTAAATCTTTCGAAGATAATCTCTGTTCTGAAAAGACCTATACCACACTTGCCGGAAACTTCTAATGACTTTACCTCTTCCGGAAAATCAATGTTGACGAAAAGAGAGACTGCGTGTCCGTCTTTTGTAATGGACATCTCATCTTTTATTTTCAGGAGTCCTTCGGTAAATGCCTGAAATTCATTTTGAATCTTATTGTAATATTCAATCGTAGTTTCAGATGGATACAGGAAGACGAGCCCGCGGGTACCGTCAACAATCATAGGGGTTTCATCTTCTGCTTCCTTCAATATACCTTTTACCCCGAAGACAGCGGGTATCCTGAAGTCTTTGACGATGATAGCTGTATGGGAGGTTTTCCCACCATCTTCGAGTACGATTGCGTTCACCCGGCTATTCATCAGTCTGATTGCGTCTGCCACCGATAAATCGTATGCAACGAGTATATCCTTCTCATCGAGATGAAATTTTGTAGGGCTGGATTCTCTCATATTTTTGATAATCAGGTCTGCAATCTGTCGAAGTTCCCTTGCCCTCTCCTTGATGTATTCATCCTTCGCAAGATACTCCATTCTGATGGCGTAGTCTTCGATGATCCTTTTGACAGCATATTCGGCAAATCGTCTCTCGTCACGGATCATCTTGATCACTTTCTCGTAGAAGGTATTGTCGTCTATAATCCTGATTTGCGGCTCAAGGATGGATCTGAGACGGTCATCGAGTCTGTCTGTCATGCTCACGAGGGTTTTCTTTGTCTTCTCAATGGCTTCTTTAAAAAGTTTTATCTGTCCCTCTATTTCACCTTCTTTTATTTTTTTGGTGGAGATTGCAAACTTTTCACCAATAAAAGGTGCGGCCTTCCCGATAAAAATACCGGGTGATATTGGAATTCCCTTAAATCTTTTTTCTTCTCTATTCTTCTCCAAAACCGTCCTCCACCAATTTTGCGAGTGCTTCAACTGCCTCCTGCTCATCTGGCCCCTCCGCTCTAATTGTTATTTCTGAACCATAATCGGCAACAAGCATCAAAAGTCCAAGAATGCTTTTCCCATTTGCTATATTTCCATCCTTCTCAACAGATATTTCTGATTTAAATTTTGATGCAAGGTTTGCAAATTGTTGCGCCGGTCTGGCGTGAATCCCAAGTTTATTTGGTATTTTCACCGTTTTCTCGTACATTGCATTCACCTGAAAGAAAGTTTGTAATCAAGGACCTGAACCCTTCTATCGGCATCGATAAAATTAACCACCTTTGAAAGTGTGGAATTTGCGCTTGCTCCATCATTAGAAACTGTGACAATACTTATCCTGGCTCTCTGCCACAGATCATGCCCATCGGTCTCTGTTATAGAAATATTAAACTTGTTCCTAAGTTTTGTTTTTAAACTTTTAAGAACGAATCTCTTCTCCTTCAAAGAAGTACAATTTGGAATGTAAAGTTCGACCTCAAGCAACCCAATCAGCATCACTCAAGTTTTTTCTGCACCTTCTTGATTTCAAAAGCCTCAATGATATCTTCGGGCTTGATCTTGTCAAATCCTTCTACCTTTATACCGCATTCATACCCGGCAGCGACTTCCTTGACGTCATCTTTGAAACGTTTGAGAGAGGCGATTTTCCCTTCATAAATGATTTCATCGCCCCTCTTAATCCGAACATTGGCGTCTCTTCTAATGACACCATTGATAACAACACAACCGGCGACATTTCCAATCTTTGGAACGTGGAATACCCTTTTAACTTCAGCCTGTCCAAGTACATTCTCAATAGTTTCTGGCTCAAGAAGAGAGCTAAGAAGGTTTTTAACGTCATCAAAGAGCTCGTAAATAACCTTGTAAGTTTTGATCACAACACCCTCTGATTTTGCCAGTTTACGAGCTTCAGCAAATACACCCACGTTAAATGCTATGATTATTCCCTCTGCTGCTGAGGCGAGAAGGATGTCGGATTCTTTGACATCACCGATGCCCTGATGTACGATGGTGACCCTAACTTCCTCGTAAACCATTTTGCTGAGCATATCACTGATTGCTTCGAGAGAACCCTGCTTGTCTGCTTTGATGATAACGGGTAATTCCTTCAATTCGCCTGCTTTGAGCTTTTCCTGAATTCTTCTTATTGTTATCTCAGATTCACCTTTGATAAGTTGCTCTTTCTTGATTCGTTTTTTCTCTTCTGCAATCTCTCTCGCCTGGGAATCTGAATCCACCACGTAAAAGATGTCACCAGCGTGGGGCAGTTCCTCAAAGCCCTGCACGAGCACGGGAGTTCCAGGTGTGGCCTCTTTAACCCTTTGATTGAACTCGTTGTACATCGCCCTGACACGCCCATGGGTTGTCCCGGCGACAAAGGGCATTCCGACCTTTAAAGTACCCTTTTGAACGAGAACAGTACCTACAGGGCCACGTCCTTTTTCGAGACCAGATTCAAGAATGACGCCACGCGGTTTGCCTTCGTAAGGTGCTTTTAAGTCGAGCTCTGCAGCTTTTATGAGTATGGCATCCAGCAGGTCAGGTACACCCTGTCCTGTTTTTGCAGATATTTCGACCATTATGGTATCACCGCCCCATTCTTCGGGAATAAGCTCATAGGTTGATAACTCTCTTCGGACCTTCTCAGGATCTGCATCTGGAAGGTCCATTTTGTTTATTGCAACGATAATTGGAACACGTGCCGCTTTTGCATGATTAATGGCCTCAACAGTCTGGGGCTTAACACCTTCATTTGCGGCTACCACAAGCACTACAATGTCTGTAACCTGGGCACCGCGTGCGCGAAGAGCCGTGAATGCCTCATGGCCTGGAGTATCGATAAATGTTATCTTTTCCCCGTCCACTTCAACCTGATATGCACCGATGTGCTGGGTTATGCCTCCAGCTTCACGAGCAGCCACGTTTGTTTTCCTCAAATAGTCAAGTAGAGTCGTCTTCCCGTGGTCAACATGTCCCATAACCGTAACGACAGGTGGTCTTGGTTTTAGCTCAGCGACCTCTTCTTCCTCGACCTCTTCAATTTCCTCAGTTTTTAACTCTACTTCATATCCATACTCTTCAGCAATAATTGACATGGTGTCTACATCTATGGTCTGATTAATAGTTGCCATGATCCCTTGTTTGAAGAGCATCTCAACGATTTCGACTGGCTCTACACCAAGCATTTTAGCGAACTCTCCAACAGGCAGGGGACCGGGAATCACCAGTACTTTCTTCTCTTCCTCTTCAATCTCGGTTTCCTTGATCTTCTTCTTTCGTTTAGGCTTCGCCTGTCCTCTCTCCATCTTTGAAAGTGTTCTCGATACCCGCTCCTTTATTTCTTTCTGCTGGAAACGTTTCTGGCGTCTCCTCGATTCCTGCTTATCCTTCTTTTCATCCTCGCCCCAGATTTTCTTCTTTCTCTCAAAGTCTTCTCTGTGTTCTCTTTTTGCCCTTGATATGGCGGATCTGACCGCCTTCTCCATTTCTTTCGTTACAATACTTCCATGAGATTTTACCTGGGTAAATCCCAGTTCATGTAACATGTCGATCAATGCTTTATTGGATAAACCAAGTTGACCGGCTAAATCTTTTACTCTTTTCTTCTTTACTTCCCTCTTTTTTGGTTTGTCTTTCATTTACTTTTTTCCTCTAACTTTTCCTCTATTTTTTCAAGGATTTTTAAGGCTGTTTGTTCATCGATACCTTCAACTGCCACGAGCTCAGCAAGAGACGGTATGTCTTTAAACACGTAGAAACCTGCATTTCTCAGTTTTTCAATTGTTTCTTCATCTATACCCTCAAGTTCAAGAATGGTAACTGCATCCTTGGGAGGCTGCATTTCTGAGAGTGGTATGACAACTATTTCTTTTCCCACAAGTTTAGAAGCGAGAATAACGTTCTGGGCTTCTTTACCCTTTGCTTCCGGGACCTTTTCATCCTCAACCACGAAATAGATTCTATCTGAATCTTCATAGATCACTTCGGCCCTTGCAGGGGACATTGCGAGTGCAGTAAATCTGATGGGATCGGGGTCCCATTTAATAACATCGATTTTCTCGTTTGATAGTTCTTTCACAATTGGCTGAATCCTTGTGCCTCTTATCCCAATACAGGCACCAATGGGATCAACCTTGGGGTCTTTTGAGCGAACCGCAACTTTTGATCTCTTCCCTGGAATTCTTGCCACAGCCTTTACTTCAACCGTTCCTTCACTGACCTCCGGGATTTCAAATTCAAGCAGTCGTCTTAAAAAGTCGGGGTGGGTACGTGAGAGTACCACCTGCGGACGTCTCCTCTGATCCTCGACACGAAGTACAAGAGCCTTAATTGAACCACCCTGCTTGTACTTTTCCCCGGGAATCTGCTCCTCCGGTGGAAGAATAGCCTCTGCTTTACCAAGACTGATATAAACTCCCGTTTTGTCCACTTTCTGGATGGTTCCAGATATAATTTCGCCAACCTTTTCCTGGAAATCCCTATAAATGTGCTGTTTTTCAGCCTCTCTAATCTTCTGGAGAAATACATTCTGGATCTTATAAACTACACTTCTACCAAAGTCAGTGAAAGGTACCGGGACCCTTGCAGAATCGCCGGGTTTTATCTCAGGATTTAGTTTCCTGGCTTCCTCAATAGAGATTTCCCTATCGGGATCTGAGACCTTTTCAACCACTTTTTTGACAACCCAGACTGTGACATCACCCTTTTTCGGATCAATTTCAACCTCAACCTCGTAATCCATCCCCTTTGACTTACGGATAGCGAGTGCGATGGAGTCTCTCAAAGCTCCAATCACAAAGTCCCTATCCAGTTTCCTCTGTCTTGTAATCTGGTTAATTAATTCAACAATCTCACCATTCATTCTTACACCTCATTAAGTTGAATTTTTAAAATTTTGTCTTTTTCAATCTCAAAATTATCGAGGATAATCCTATCCTCCAGGTTGTCAATAAGTCGTCCTCTAAATTCCCCCTCGAGCGTTACGACTCTTACATTCTTACCTATTGCCCAGTTTATCTCTCGGTCTTTTCTTAGAACTCTATCCAGTCCAGGAGATGATACTTCCAAAATATAAGGTCCAGAAATAAAATCCTCAACATCCAGAACAAGAGAGAGCTCTTCAGAAACCCGTGCACACTCATAAACGCTTATGCCACCCTCACGTCTATCTATAAAAACTCTTAAAATCTGGCGTCTGCCAGAGCCTTTAAATTCGATGTCAACAAGTACATACCCCTTTCTTTCAAGAATAGGGGTGAGTACTTCTTCAACTTTTCTCTCAATTTCCTCATTATCCAGTGGCATTCTCCTTCTTCATCCTCCTGACCAGATCTGTTACATAAGAGATGGTGTCTTCAATTCTTAGATCCTCTCTCGAATTATTACGACGCACCTGTAGCTCTACAAATCCCTGCTTTACTTTTCTGTCACCAACAACTATTCTGAGCGGAATACCGACAAGATCTGCGTCTTTGAATTTAAAACCCGGACTTGCAACTCTATCGTCCCAGATGACCTCAATCTTACTTTCCTGGAGTCCTCTGTATAGATTTTCAGCTACTTCACGAGTCCTTGGAGAATTGAGCTCTAAGATTTCAACTTCGTAAGGGGCAATGTTAATGGGCCAGGACAGTCCGTTTTCATCGCCATACAGCTCAGCCGCCGCAGCCATTATTCTTCCAACACCAATCCCGTAACTTCCCATAACAATCGGACGCTCTTTCCCATCTTTGTCCATGTAATAGGCGTGCAGCGCCTCAGAGTATTTTAAACCGAGTTTAAAAATATGCCCGATTTCCAGGGCGGTTTTGATCTTTAAAGGATTTCCACAAACCGGGCAAAGGTCCCCTTCTTTCACGATTCTGAAGTCTCCAAATTCTTTGATATCTACTTCGTTCAGAAGGTCAACTCCGACTAAATGGTAATCATCCTCATTTGCTCCCACAATAGCACTCTCGAGGGTTTTGACACTGTAATCAGCGTAAATTTCATCAACACCGAGACCGATGGGGCCAAGGAAACCCACCGAAACACCAAATCTTTTCTGCACCTCCTCAGGAGTCGCCAGTCTTATAGTTGGCCCGAATTTCCTCATGATTTTCGCTTCATTAATCTCGTAATCACCCCGAATAAGTATTGCGATCATCCTATCTTCAACAACAAAAAGTATGCTCTTTACAAGATTTCTGGGCTCCACACCAAGAAAGTTTGAAACTTCTTCCACAGTTCTAATTCCCGGCGTGTGAACTTTCTCTTTTTTCTTAAATTTTGATGGGACTTTTCCATCAGGAATTTTCCCCTCAGCCACCTCGGTATTCGCTGAGTAGCCGCATTTTTCACAGATAGCGAGTGAGTCTTCCCCCGCGTCAGAGACGACCATAAATTCCTCTGATTGTGAACCTCCCATAAGACCTGAAGAGGCCTGAACGATTGTGTATTTAAGTCCACTTCTGTCAAAAATGTTGATATAAGCTTTTCTGTGAAGTTCGTAGCTCACATCGAGACCATCGAAGTCCCGGTCAAGACTATAAGAATCCTTCATGATGAACTCCCTGACACGCAACAGACCAAACCTTGGTCGGGGCTCATCTCTGAATTTTGTCTGTATTTGATACCAAATTTGTGGTAAATCCCTGTAGGAGCGTATTTCATTTCTTGCAATATCAGCTATTATCTCCTCATGAGTTGGCGCGAGTGCATGATCTTTCCCTTTGCGGTCCTTCAGTCTGAACATTTCGTTGCCAAAATCAACCCATCTACCGGA
>CAYNMM010000125.1:0-5192 GCA_964398355.1 uncultured bacterium | reverse complement strand
TTCAAGATCGTGGTTTTCTTTGAAGTGTAATAAGTGGGAGTGAATGAGGTCTTTGCTGATTTCCAGCTTTTCTCTGATTTCAATGGGACAGCTTGTATGATCGATTTCGAGTGAGAATATTTTATCTTCCATTTTCGACTTCAGGTTGATTTTTAATAATTCGGGTCTATTTTATTGTCGATGGGTCGAAGTGTAAACAGTAAAAAAGTACTATTAGCGGCTTAGTACATCCCCCCCTTAAACCCCTAAAGGATCTTTTTTTTCTTATACTGATGCGGAGAGAAAGGAAAGATCGGCGATTTCGATTCACCAATCATTGTGTGAAGTGCTTCAGAAACCGGTCAATTTTATAATGCCGATCTGTAGAATTTATTTAAATTTTGATTGCATAGCTGAGTTTTACAGCCCACTTAAAATCCTTTTTCGAAGGCAGATTGAAATATTTTGATGTTGATCCGTACTTCGAATTCATAACAACATAAAAAATCGAATTTACATCCGGAAATTCCCTCTCAAACATTATATTAACTGTATTGGTGTTCTCAAATGTTTCTCTTTCAAAGAACACCCTTACAAAATTGACTTCTCTAAACCTGTAAGACATTCTCAAATCAAACTGAAACCAGCAACTGTCAGAAAAGGGTGTAAATATTAATAATGGCTTAAATTCATCCCGAAAGGCGTACAGGAAGGCTGACAATTCAACATTTAGAACCCTTTTAATAGCAGTATAGAAATTAAATCTGGAGATATTTGTTTTCCTTCCCCACAAATCACCAAAGGAATACTTTACCTCCATACCACTATTGGAGGCTGGTAGATCAATTCTAATCCCGCCACCTGAAGTTTCGTTTTGGAACAAAATTCCATTCCACAATCTTCTTTCTTTGACATGAGAGAAACTCAGCTTTATCAAAGATAATAAGCCCAATCCCGCGTCAAAACTTTTATAATTTCTTATCTCGTCATTTGAATCGAAAATCCTCTCTGTGAATGTCTGTAAGGATATATAATTTACAAGCTTGTGCTCAAACTGATGGGAGCCATTTAATAAAAAATTCGTCAAGTTCACATTTTTGAAGTACAATGCTCCACATGTGGGAGAAAAATTGCCAATGTGAGCGTTTTCAAAATAAATATTGAATTTATTTTGTCCATGTTCATATATCATCCCGGTAGTCGCATTATGAATAGACTCTCTTGACTTGAAGTTATAAGAATATTGCAGACCACCCTTTAAACTTACTCCTTTATCGGGAAAACTATATGAGAATGAAGGGAAAAGATATAAAAAATTATCTCCAACATTGTCGAAGAGATGTGAAGCAGTGAGTGAAAGATTTAAATTCCTGTAATCGGTATTTGTTGCTAATTCAATCATGCCGAGTGATAAAGTATCAGCTCTTATACCTGTGCCAAAAAATGTTGTATTTCGATATTTAAAATAGCTATTAATTCCATAATCAATTTGTTCAATGGATCTCGAATAAAAGAGGTTTCCATAAGGGACAGGCATACTTATGAAGTGCATGACATTTTTGAAAAATGGTCTTTTCTCAGGTAATATAATTCCTGTCTTCGATAGATCAAATTGATACCTGTCAGCCTCTATTTCCGCATAGTCGGGTTTTACAACAATATTGGTGTTCGAATTCTGCATTTTTATTTCTACATTTCCACCATAAGAAAATTCATTGTTGTCTTTCTCATGGGAAATCTTCAGGAATGGTATAAAAGTTAGTTGGCCATAGTTTCCTGAAGCAGTCCTGTTTATTTTAACTTTTGTAAAATACTTTGAATTGAGGACTTCTCCGTGAAGCCCGGCAATAAGCGCAATGCCATATCC
The DNA here is from genome assembly GCA_964398355.1 of uncultured bacterium. GTDB lineage: Bacteria > Hydrothermota > Hydrothermia > B15-G9 > WFZT01 > WFZT01. Next base: position 3,346 of record CAYNMM010000125.1, on the reverse strand, counting down.
AGTTGAATCGTGACATCCCCTAATAAAGCAGATTCCAGCAGTGTCACCCCAGTTGGGTGAAATTGTAAACGGAATAAAAATCTCCCCCTCCCATCCAGTTTTTGTGATTTTTACTTTTGACTGCCAGTTCGCATCCCATTCAAATGTCTGGGTATTGGGGGTTATTAACATGTCGAATTGTGTGTTCAGGGGATTAACTATTAAACCGTATACCGTATTATCATCTCTTAAATCGGGGGATAAAAATATAATAAAAAGATCATCGGATTGGTTAAGTATTGTGTTGAGGTCCCTTGTGGTTATCCTTGCCGCTACTTTTCCTTTATAGCTTTTGAATTTGAATCGTATTAGAAAACCATCACTTTTTACTTCAAGCTTGACCGAACTCTTTAAGTATGAAGGTGCAGGTTTACCCTTATCCGGTCCCTGCCACACGACAAATCTGTTGAAATCTATTTGACTATTTGCAATAATACCGGCAAGTATCAAAAAAACGGTATATCCCATAACTTCTACCTCCATTTCGTTCTTGGTGTAACCATTGGCCATAATTTACTTGATAATCGGTAGGTAAATCTCCTGCATTCAGATAAATTTTTCTATAAAACTTCCTTTTCAAGGGCACTAAAATAGGAGAAAAGCAATTTTTATTCCAACTCTAAAATCTGGCTTTTTATTGTTTCATCCGGTGATTATGATGTTTGAAAAATGGACAAAAATGTAACAAAAAAGTTACAAGTCATTCTGAGCAAATGGAAAAATTCAACTGATTAAACCGGGATCCCTCACTTTGTAACATTTTTATTACACTACTTTTGGACTATTTCCATCGATTGGACCTTCTGGCGTGGGTTTTTCATTGTCGCAGAAAAGTTACACCCTAAATTTTATCAGGTCAAATTACTCGTTCTCTCCAGTCTTCGAGGTTTTTATTTCCTTGCATTCTTTACTTCCGGCATCGTAGTTATAATTTTTGCAATTTGTCAGCGAATAGGGATATCTGAATGATTTAAAGTTCTCTCCAATTGTGCAAGGGAAAGTTTATGGAATATTCTCCCAAGTAATCCAAAGTTGCATGTGATAAAGGTCCATCCACATCTTTCCCAATCACATGATATGAGAGTTTACAGCCAACTTCCCTTCCCGCTTGATGGAGTTCATCTACCCTCCTTTCACGAAGTGGAAGGGGGACACACACCTCCCCCTCACGCTTGCGGGAGGAGAGGGTGATAAAAGCTCTAACCTGCTTCCCTTTGTCAAATCTACTCTTTTTGCCCTCTCCTTAATCTTCCCCCCACAGCACAAAAGTACTGTAGGGGAGGAATTTGTACTGCATGTACGAGTAAACAGATTTCTTCCTCTATTCACCTGATTAGCGAACGACGCCTGTGATACCCTTCTTTACAAGAAAATTCACCTCCAACCTTCCTCCCGCTATGTTGGAGTCCACTTACCAATTCCTCCCACAAAGTGAAGGCATTCACAAGCTCCCTCCCGCTTGCGGGAGACAACAAAAGCACCACCTGCTTCTCCTCGGCAAACCTGCTTTCCTGCTCCTCCTCAGTCCTCCACAGCAAGGCGGGGAGGAGTTCGAAGAGGATCACCCTCCCAAAGTGTTATCGGAAGACCTCTCTACAATGCTAAACACATTGCAGGGGAGGTTATTTTGTGACCTTTCACAATGCTAACACATTGTGGGATAAGGTTAAAAATATATTTTTGTTCTTGGAACACCCTCGTGCAGTATCTTGATATAACAGCCATAATAGTTTATAAATTTTACACTTGTCCCCGTAGCTCAGTAGGATAGAGCGGCGGTTTCCTAAACCGCAGGTCGCAGGTTCGAATCCTGCCGGGGACGCTTTTATTTTTTCACCCTTCCAATGACTTTAAACTCCGGAACAACCCCTATTATCTCGTCAGGTGCTGAAGTTATCACAACATAGCCTATCCCAAGGTTAAAAACCCTCCTCATCTCATGTTCAGGGACATTACCCCATTCCTGAAGTTTTTTAAATATCCACGGAATCTCCCATGAAGACCAGTCAATATCAGGTTCTGTTCCTTCCGGTAAAACCCTCTGTATGTTCTCAACGAGCCCGCCGCCCGTTATATGTGCCATACCCTTAATCTCGTATTTACCAATTAGTTTTTTTACTTCAGGAACATAGATCCTTGTAGGGGTAAGAAGCTCAAGGTAAAGGGGTTTCCCGCTACCATAATCTCTAAAAATATCAATTCGAGCATCCTGAATGATCTTTCTCACCAGGCTATACCCGTTGGAATGAATACCCGAAGATGGCAAGCCGAGAATCACATCCCCTGATTCAATTCTGTCTTTATCGGGAATATGTTCTTTTTCAACTATACCGACGACAAATCCTGCCACATCGAAGATCTCTTCTGAAATCATTCCCGGAAGCTCGGCGGTTTCCCCTCCAAGCAGAATTCCGCCCGAGATATCGAGCCCCTTCTTTATACCTTTTAGCACCTCTGAAAAGACCTTTTCATCGATTTTTCCCGTAGCGAAGTAGTCAAGGAAGAAAAGGGGAGTTGCTCCAAGGGTGAGGATATCGTTGACACACATAGCAACGAGATCTATCCCTATTGGTTCGAGATAATCCGCCTCAATTGCAAGTTTAATCTTAGTTCCAACGCCGTCGGTTGAACTGACGAGTACAGGATTTCTGAAGTCTTTGATTGAAGAAATATCAAAGACTCCACCAAACCCACCTATCCGGTCAGAATATCTCCTGGCAATGTCAACCACTCTGGCAGCTTTATCAAGGTTTACACCTGCATCTTTGTATAGCATAGCCTGAATTATAAAAACGGACGGTTAATACCTCAAGAGACTGGGAGGGTGTTCGGGGAAAATCCTCTGGGTAAAAGGGGCATATGTTTTTTAAATTTCCTTCTGAGCATTTAGTACAGTGAACACTCACCGTCTCCCGGGAATATGCCAGTGCCGTGTGGGTACTTATCAATTTCTTTTCCCACTATTGCGAGACTTCTTGAGTTTTCAATAAGTGTGCGAAGGATACCTATCAATCTCCTCTCTCACAAGACAGATGTCCTGTGAGAGAGGATTGAGGAGGGTCGGAAAGGGTTGATCTGACAGGGTAAAGTAGAGGGAGGTCTTTCTGCCCTCCCCTTAATCCCCTCCCGTAAACGGGAGGGGAATTGTGGGTGACCTCCCTGTAAACGGAATGGGAGTTGGGTGTGACCCCACCCGCATGGCGAGAGAGGAGCTGTGGGTGAACCTTCCCACGAAGTGGGAGGGGAGGTAGTAGGTGTAAACACAGACACTTTGAGTTGTAATAAAAGACACTCCATAACCCCTCCC
>CAYNMM010000124.1:0-42206 GCA_964398355.1 uncultured bacterium | reverse complement strand
TCATTAGCGGCCGGAAAAGAGAGCGATTTATGTCAAAGTAATTGAAATAAGTTTCTACAATAAGTTTGATTTTCTTGAGAGGGTTTGGAGTGCTTTCAATCTTCTCTTCCGTAATTCTCGTTAGTTCTTTGAATCCGGATTTTATCACCTCCTTAAAAAGTTGTTCTTTTGAGTCGAAGTAGATGTAAACGGTTCCCTTTGCTACACCAGCCTGTCTGGCTATTTCTTCAACAGTTGTTTCGTGAAATCCCTTTTCAGAGAAAAGTTCCTGTGCAGCGAGAAGAATTTTTTCTCTCTTGTTATCATTCATATCACACCTCCGTATTTAAAATGACCAGTCAGTCAAATTATGTAAGTGGCGTCACAGCTTGTCAAGATGGGATTTTGAGACTAATGACTGAACTCTAAAAATGCCGTTTTTATGGCATTTCTTAAATGACCGCATTTCTCCGGTCATTTTCTGAAAAATACACGGAAAAGTGGAAAGCTAATTCTTTACACTTGAAAGCTTCGCTTTTACGTAAGAAGCTCGATACTTGTCCCTCTCATCTGGAGTCAAATCTTTGCCTATTAACTTTTGTATATGTACAGGCTGAGAATAAAACAGAAGCTCGTTTAAAGTCTTGACTGGATAGTCCAGGATAAAGCCATAGGCCAATCCAAGACGAAGTGCAGAAAAATGGTTCGCTGCCTCCTTAAAGCTCATCAATCTCGCACTCTGCAATATCGCAAGCGATCTGAATGTCTTGTCCTCGATTAAATCCCTCATCTTTTTGTAAATCTCCTCCCGCGCCCCCTTCTCAAGTTCAATAACCGAGTCAATTACCTCATTAAACTTCTCAAATAGCTCTTCTTCAGTCACACCAAGTGTCAACGTACTTGAAATCTGGAAAATATTTCCTACTATTTCACTCCCTTCACCATAGAGCCCGCGAATCGTTGCCCTTACAAGATTTAGATTATCCGCCAGTGATTTAAGATTCTTGTTTATAATAATACCTGGTAAATGCATCAGTACTGAAATTCGCAATCCCAATCCCACATTGGTCGGGCACGATGTGAGATAGCCAAAAGGCTCCATAAAAGCATACTCAAGTATATCCCCCATCTTTTCATCAATCAGGAGAGCTCTTTCAAATGCCCCCTTTAAATTGAAACCCGGCATAATGACCGAAATCCTGATATGATCCTCTTCATTGATCATGATATTTATAGTTTCATCTTTTGAGAAATAGATGCCCCTCCCCACAGGATCACGTACCATATCAAAAGTAGCAAGATGTCTCTCTACCAAAAAATCACGATCTTTCTTGCTTATCTGGTCAAGCCTTATATAGTGCGGGTCTTCTATAATACCTATATTATCCAGAGCTTCTTTGACTATTAGAAGTATTTCTTCCCTTTCTGCTTCCTTCAATTTTATGTTGAATGGAAATTTCCTCAAATTCCTGGCAATACGAACCCGCGTGGAGAGGACCATTTCTGGATACTTTCCCTCTCCACTTAACCAACCCGGGGGTTTCTCAATTAGATCCTGAATGTCCAGCAATTTTTTCGTTCAACTCCTTGATTCTGTCCCTGAGTTTTGCCGCTCTCTCAAAATCCTCAGTTTCTATTGCCTGTCTTAGCTCTTTCTCAAGGACCAATTTCTCCTCAATAATATTTTCAACATTCATCCCCGACTTCCTGTACGGTTTCCCTCTATACTCATAAGTTCCATGGATCTTTTTCAGATATCCTTTAAGGTTTTCAAAGAAAGCTTCATAGCAGTAAGCACACCCAAACTTTCCTGACTTCTTAAAATATTCCCAGGTCATTCCACAGTGTTTACAATGAAGGTGAGTCTTTTCTTTGTAATCTCTCTGAAAAATACCCTTTATTGACGAGGGCTTAATATTAAAGAGTGTATCAGACTTCTTTCCTCCAGATTTTTCCTGTGGCAATCCAAGAGATAGTTTTTCAGCACACACATCACATAAATGACGCACCATTTTCACGCCATCAACGATTTCAACGTATAAAACGGTGGCCTCTCTCATTTTACACTCTTCGCAGAGTGCCATTCGCTCACCCCCGAATAACCGAGTAGAAAGTTCCTTATTCTTTCCTTAATTCCTTCCTTATCCAGGCCTACTTTCTGTAGAAGTATTCTTCTTGCACCGTGCTCTATGAACTTGTCCGGTAACCCCAGCCTCAATACATCAACATGGCGTTTTATCTCTGTAAGAAACTCTATAACTGCATCTCCAAATCCTCCAATAAGGGAATTTTCTTCAACTGTTACTATCTTCTTGATTCCTGAATCTACAATATCAAATAGGACAGCAGTGTCCATCGGTTTAACAAATCTTGCATTAACCACCTTTATGGATGTACCGAGCTCCTCTTCCAGCTCTTTCGCTGCCTCAAGTGAAGGGTAAACCATAGTACCTACAGCCATTATCGCAATATCTTTACCATCTTTCAGAATTTCCCAGCTACCAATTGGAATTGCATCAAACGTTTCCTTGGGCTCAAGACCATAAACCCTGTCTCGTGGATACCTGAACGCAATGGGACCTTCATCATAGAGAGATGCTGTATAAATCATGTCACGAAACTCATTCTCATCCTTTGGAGCCATAACAACCATATTCGGTACAATCCTTAAATACGATATATCGAACGCTCCATGGTGCGTAGGACCATCCTCTCCAACAAGACCAGCTCTGTCAACGGCAAATCTAACAGGTAATTTCTGAAGAGCAATATCGTGTATAATCTGGTCATAGGCCCTCTGAAGGAATGTAGAGTAAATGGTAGCAAATGGCTTGAAGCCCTCAACTGCAAGTCCACCTGCAAACGTAACTGCATGTTGTTCTGCAATCCCTACATCAAAATGCCTCTCAGGGAATCTTTCACGCATAAGATCGAGACCTGTGCCAAGAGTCATAGCCGCCGTTATTGCCACAATCTTTTCATCTTTCTCAGCAAGTTCCACTATAGTTTTCCCATATATCTTCGACCATTTTGTTGGTCCCGGCTTCTTTATAGGCTCACCGGTGATCCTGTGGAACGGTCCGAGACCGTGGAATAACTCAAGCCTATCTTCCGCTGGCTTGTAACCCTTACCTTTCCTGGTTAAAACATGAACGAGTACAGGCCCCCTCAATCTTTTGACTCTTTCAAAAGTGTTTATGAGCTGTTTAATATTATGTCCATGAATCGGCCCGACATATCTATATCCAAGCTCCTCAAACATGAGCGTGGGCACTGCTAAATTCTCAAGAGCAGCCTTAACCCTTTTAATAAGATCCCTTGTCCTGTAAGAAAGTTTAGAACTTGGTAGTTTTCCGAGTAGCTCCCAGACATCTTCTTTCATTCGATTATAGATTCTCGAAGTCTTCAGTTTTACAAGGTAGTTTGAAAGAGCACCTATATTTTCTGCAATAGACATCTCATTATCATTTAAAACTACGATTAGATCCCTTCTTTGAGCACCTATGTTGTTCAAAGCTTCAAAGGCCATCCCTCCTGTCAAAGCACCATCACCGATGATTGCTATAACTTTAAAATCTTCCCCTTTCAAGTCCCTTGCTACAGCGATTCCCAATGCCGCTGACAATGACGTGGAAGCGTGCCCCGCACCAAAAATATCATGAGGCGACTCTTCCCTTCTTAAAAACCCACTGATCCCCCCATACTGCCTTATCGTGTGAAAATTGTCTTTTCTTCCAGTAACAATCTTGTGAGGATATGCCTGGTGACCTACATCCCAGATCAATTTATCTCGGGGACTATCAAAGACGTAGTGGAGAGCAAGTGTAAGTTCAACTGAGCCAAGATTCGGAGCAACATGCCCACCCACTTTCGAAAGAATGTCAAGCATAAACTCCCTTATCTCCGCCGCAAGCAGGTTCAATTCATCAAAATTCAATTTCTTTATGTCTTCAGGCCCCTTTATTCTATCAATAATTTTATCCATTTCTACACCCCTTAGACCTTTGATTTCAGTGAATTATAATTACTTAATTACTCTATTTCAAGGAGCTGGGGAAGATTGTTCAAAAGATGCTTTGGGAAAAGGGAGAAACGTAATTTTTTAATCCCCTCACAAAGTTTTGCATTGTGGGGGAAAGGATAAAGGAGTGGGCAAACTTCCGTCTTTCCCTTCATCCATTCCAGCAGAGTAGAAAGAGAGGTCGTGAGTCTCCCTCCCACAAAGTGGGAGGGGAAGTTGTAGGTGGATCTTCTCGTAAACAGTAGAGGAAATAAAGAGAGTCTTTCCGCTAAGTATGAGAGGAAATGACTACCGGTAAAATATTTTCAAACATCCTCAGGAGCCTGGGACAGAGTTTATAGATGTGATAAAAACTTCTTCAAGCTCGTTTTCCTTTAAAAATAATGAGTGTAAACCATGAGCTAATCATCCAAAAACGAGGACGGAACATTCTTTACATCAGTTAAAGAATAGGAAAAAGCGGGTTTTAGATCAAAATTTTACTCTTCAGACTCTATCCAGAAACCTTCCACCTTCCTCGATCAGAGCTGTGACAAGTTTTATGGTTTCCTCCACATCATCCTTCAGCAAAAGACTGTTGGCACTATGTATGTAACGAACAGGCACTGAGATAGCAGTAGTAAACACTCCCTTTCGTGAAATCTGAATCACAGCTGCATCCGTCGCCCCGACTCTCTTAACAATAACCTGATGTTTTATACCACGCAAATTCGCCAATTCAGAGATGAATTCAACCCATTTCTTTGAAGCAACAAACAATCTATCTGAAAGTCTTATCTCGGGTCCCTTTCCAACTTCAGCAAGTTTTTTAAAATCAGGAACACCAAGAGTATCAAGAGCTACTGTACCCTCAAGGGCAATCGCCATCTGCGGCTCTACCCCGAATGCAGCTGGAGTAGCTCCTCGGAGACCAGTTTCCTCTTGTACTGCAGCAACAAGATATAGATCTACGCTCCTCTTTCTGGCTCTTTTTAGGGATTCAATCATCACAAATAAACCCACTCTATCATCAAAAGCTTTTCCAAGAATAACATCACTCTGCTCAACTGCTCTCGTGTCAAAAGTAACAGCATCGCCCAAATTTATAAGAGATCTTACTTCCTTTTCCTTCAATCCAGTATCAATAAAAAGTTCTTCAATTTCAGGATGATCACTCTTCTCCCCCTTTCTCACGTGTGGAGGTGTAGAGCCAAAAATTCCATATACCGGTTCTTTTCCCCATATAATCACCCGCTGAGAATAGACGTTTTCAGGCGGAATCCCTCCAACCGGGATGACTCGTAAAAAACCTTTTCTTTCAATCTTTGAGATCATAAAACCCACCTCGTCCATGTGAGCATCCAGAAGAAGTCTGGGACCGTTCCCGCCGGCATGGATAATTAAATTCCCAAGGGGATCAATTTCATAATTATCGATGTAATCTTTTGTCTCCCTCAAAACAATATCCCTAATTCTATCCTCATTTCCGGGTATTCCCGGCGTCTCTGACAATTCCTTTAAAAGTTCCCAGTTTGCCATATCTTTTCTCCTAATTTTTTATATCAAAGTAAATTTTAATTGCTGATAGGAGACGAATCAAAGTATACCAGGAAGAGCAGAACAACAGGAATGGAGTATGATAGAATTCTAAGAAGGGAGGGGGCGCCTTCGGCGCCCCCTCCCTTCTTCCCTTATTAAATTTAAGCTTTCAAATATACACTCTTTTCTTTCACCTACTGTGCAAGCACCTCTTTCAGCTTCTCAGCAGCTTCTTCAATAAACTCTGTAGCTATGGAATAGGCAAATCTTATAAAATTTGTTGGAGATCCAAAATTATGGCCAGGTATAGAACCTATATTGTGCTCAAGAAGATATTTTTGTAGATGAACACCAAGATTTGCTCCAGGTTCCACCTTTACTCCCTTTTTCTCCATAACTTCCCTGTATTTAACCTCATCGATTTCCGGGAATAAATAGAATGCACCTCGCGGTGGCCATTCCATTTTAAAGAAAGGAATGGATGTTAATGCCTGATATAATATGTCCCTTCTCTTCTGGTACTCTTTGACCATTTCACGAGTATACTCATCATAGTCAGCCTTTAAAGCCTCAGTAGCACCCCATTGGGCAACTGAATTCACTCCATTGGTCGTGTATAAAAGTAGTTTCCTCGCCCTTGTAAGGATTTTCTCATTCTCAATGTAGGTATATCCTATCCTTAGTCCCGAAAATGCCTGTGACTTTGACATGGAGAAAGATGGGAAAAACAGTTCAGGATTGAGATAAAAGATAGTCTCATAGTCTACACCTGGATAAACGATGTCTTCATAAGCCACATCTTCAACGAGGAAAACCCCGTATTTTTCAAGAATACCTGCAAGTTTGTGCATGTATTCTTTATCTCCAACCCCTCCAGTGGGATTTCCCGGATTCACATAAACGACTGCCTTTGGTTTCTCTTTTTTAATTGTGTCTTCAAGCTCATTTAAATCCCAGTTAAAGTCGAGCTCTTTCTTCGTTGGAAGTTCGATTATTTCAGCACCTGTTAACATAGAAATATTTTTAATAGATATCCATACCGGCGCCTGGATGAGAATTTTATCACCAGGACCAACGAGTGAATGAATGAGCATGTAAAGAGTTCCCATTCCCCCCTGACCGACAAGAACATTTTTTGTACTTTTAGCTTTCAAATTATTCTTTCTGGCAAGTTTCTCAACGATCACCTGTTTGAGAGGCTCAATTCCCGAGCCCTCGGTGTAGAAGGTCTTATTTTCGTCAATAGCCCTTTTCATAGCCTCCTTTACCTTAGGGTGCACATTGAAACTCGGAGTACCACTCTCCAGCCTGTAGACCTTCTCACCTTTCCTCTGTTTTTCGAGTAATTGATCCCTGATAACCACAATTTCACTTAGTGGTACTTTATCTATTAGTTCTAACATAATTCATCCTCCCTGAACTGTTTGTTTTGCATAAATATGCGTAAATTATCAAGTTTTCCTTGATTTTATGAATATCGGAACGCACACCTCACCCATTCGTAGGTTAAGGCGTCAATTTTATAGAACATGGGAATTTTTTCAGGTGAATTGAATCTTTATTTTCCTTGATAGCTCATCCAGATGAAAAATATAAACCAAGACGTCAAATTTAACAACATCCCTGATCTTCTCCGGCCATTCAACAAGTATAAAAGCATCTCTTTCACGAATCAGATCAAAAAATCCCGCTGGATAAAGCTCTCCTGCATCTTCGATTCTGTACAGGTCCACATGGTATATTTTTACAGAATAATTTTTGTATTCATTAATAAGAGTAAACGATGGACTTCTAACTGCCTTGATACCAAAATATTCGGCAAATCCCTGGACAAAAGTGGTTTTACCTGCGCCAAGTTCACCAAAAAGCCCTATAATCTTTGGTGGATTCAGGCTTGAAGCAAGCTCTTTCGCCAGTTTTTTGGTTTCTCCAGGACTGTGAGTTACAATTTCACTTCTTTTTATTCTCATCTACCTTCATCAATCCAAGAAAAGCCTCATGAGGAAGTTCTACCTTCCCAAGTTTTTTTAGTCTCTTTTTACCCTCTTTCTGCTTCTCAAGAAGTTTTCTCTTACGGGTTATGTCACCACCGTAACATTTTGCAGTTACATCTTTCCTCAACGCCGGGATCCTTTCCTTTGCTATAACTCTTTTCCCTATTGCCGCCTGGATAGCAACATCAAAAAGCTGACGCGGTATTAGTTTTCTCAGCCTCGTTACAAGCTCCCGGCCAACATAATAAGCCTTTTCTCTATGAACTATAACGGCAAGGGCATCAATCCTCTCTCGCGCAACAAGAATATCAAGCCGTACAAGGTCAGATTCTCTGTATTCAAGAAATTCATAATCAAGAGAGGCGAATCCCCTCGAAACACTCTTCAACTTATCAAAAAAATCGAAAATAACCTCGGCAAGTGGTAACTCATACTCAATGATCATTGTCCGGGAATCAAGATATTGCATGTTCTTCTGAATTCCCCTTCTCGACTGGCATAGTTCAACTATAGGACCAATGTATTTTTGAGGTGTAATGATCTCGGCTTTTACAAAAGGCTCAAAGGCCCTTCTGAAATCATCAGGAAAATCTTTGGGGGAATTAATCTCTACTATTTCTCCATTGTTCAATTCTACCCGGTACTTTACGTTAGGGGTTGTAATTATCACTTCAAGTCCAAACTCTCTTTTGAGTCTCTCTTTAAAGATCTCCATGTGAAGGAGACCCAGGAAACCGACTCTATAACCTGGTCCAAGGGCGGGAGATGTCTCTCCTTGATAGACAAGTGCTGCATCGTTTAATTTAAGTTTTTCAAGCGCCTTCTGGAGCTCCGGAAATTCCGAAGGAATAGTCGGATACACTCCTGCGAATACCATTGGTTTAGGCTCTCTATAACCTGGCAAGGGTTCAGTATCATCAAAATACTTTGCCTCTACAATTGTATCCCCAACCCGTGCATCTCTCAGATCTTTAATTCCTGCAATAACGTAACCAACTTCACCGGCTACAAGTCTATCTGTCCTCTCAAGTTTCGGACGGAAATAACCGACTTCCGTTACTTCATAAACTTTTCCGTTAGATTTGAAGGCTATTTTCATTCCTGGTTTGAGCTCACCCTCAAACACCCTCACATAAGGGACAGCACCGCGATAATCATCAAATTTTGCGTCAAAAATCAGGGCCTTCAAGGGTTTTTTAGGATCACCCTGTGGCGGTGGAACCCTTTCAATAACGGTTTTTATTAGCTCCTCAACTCCCCAGCCCTCTTTTGCAGAAACCTCAAGTATCTGATCATCCCCGAGAAGTTCAATCAACTGTTCCTTCACACGCTCAGGATCTGCATTAGGAAGATCAATCTTGTTAATAACAGGTATAATTTCGAGATTTTGCTCAATCGCAAGGTAAAGATTTGAAATGGTCTGTGCCTCCACTCCCTGGGTGGCATCTACAAGAAGTATAGCCCCCTCACACGCAGCAAGTGACCGCGAAACTTCATAATTAAAATCAACATGCCCGGGAGTGTCTATTAAATTTAGTATGTACTTCTCGCCGTTTAACTCATATTCCATCCTCACAGGATGCATTTTTATCGTAATTCCTCTCTCACGCTCAAGATCCATAGAATCGAGTACCTGTTCCGCATCCTGTGTCAATCTCATAGTACCAGTTATCTCAAGAAATCTATCTGCAAGCGTAGACTTCCCATGATCAATGTGTGCTATGATCGAAAAATTTCTGATATTTTTCATGCCTTAGGATACTTACTTGTTTTCTCCTCAATTATCTCTTCGATATCGGACTCATTAAAATTATAGGTTTTACCACAAAACTCACATTTCACCTCAGCACCATGGTCCTCCTTTAAAATACTCATCAATTCCCCAATATCAAGAAGCAAAAGCGCACGCCTCGCCCGCTCATAGCTACATGCACACCTATATCTGAGTGGATGGATACGGGTGATCTCAAAACCGAAGTTACCTGATATACTGGAGAGAATATCCTCCTCAGTGGCACCCTTAGCAATCATACGACTTACTGGCTCCATCTTTTTGATGTTATTCTCAAGTTCCTCGAGAATCTTTTCATCGGTACCTGCGATGGGCTGCACTATAAACCCACCTGAAGATATAACATGACCGTCCTCCGCAACCAGAACCCCAGCACCAACGGCAGATGGGATACCCTCTGAAACCGTGAAATAATAGGCTACATCTGTAGCTATTCCACCTGTCCTTAAAGGGATAGAACCCACAAAAGGCTCTCCAAAACCGAAATCTCTAACCACATAAAGAAAACCATCGGTTGTTACTGCACCTTCAACGTTCAATTTTCCCTCATCAGTAAATGGAAAATCTATATCCGGCCTTTTAATATAACCCCTAACGTGTCCTTCCGCATTACCCTGGACATAAATATCACTGATTTTACCTGTTGTAACAAACTGAAGCGAAATCCTTTCCCTGCCCTTCATCATCACACCCATCATTCCAACAATTGTTAACGCACGACCAAGGGCAGCAGTCGGAGTTGGATACGTCCCGTGAATCCGGTGTGCTTCTTCAACCGTATCCGTCGAAATTGCCACAAATGCCATAACCTCATCATCGCCAATTATTGCCCTCACTATCCGGTCGCTTTTCATGGTCAATGATTATAAATCCAATAGACAAAAATTTGAATTTTACTAACATTGAATTAGCTTGTATAAACCCATTGTTGCCTGCATGAATTGAGTTATAAAAAGAATCTCCACCGGCACCATCAAAAACTAAAATTTCCAGGTCAAATATAGAAGTGGTCCTGTTATGAAATTTCACGAATTAACAGTTGCAGAAGAAAATATGACCTTGAACTCCTTGACATTTGAATCAACTTAAAGGGAGGCTGTTCGTAAAAATACTTTGGGAGGAGAAAGTAGGAGTGTAATTCTTTAACCTTCTCCAGTGCGTTTAGTATTGCGGGGGAGGGATTCTTCTCAAATCTCCTTCCTGGCAAAAAGCTATGTGGAGGAGGATTAAGGAAGAAAGAAAGAGCAGATTTAATAGGGGAAGCAATGAGTGCTCTTTTGTCCTTCTCTCAAATTCCTCTCGCAAGCGGGAGGGAAGGTCAGGAATGTCTCCTCCCACTTTGCTGGAGGGGACGTTGTAGGTGGATCTTCTTGGAAATAGTGAATTTTATGGACACAGGCAAAAAGAAATTTAAAGAGGGTGCGGGACAGCTGGGTGATGGTTACTTTCATTCTTTACGGTACCTTGAAATCAGGCTTGCTTTTTAGGTAAAGGAACTTCACTATGTTAGGTGGAAAAGAGAAGTTGCAATAATTGTTGAGTCAAGCATTTCCTCCACGTGCTTTTTAAGGAGAGATCTGGTGATAAGTTGAAACACCCTTTTCCTGACAGTCTCCAAATTCAAAAAGTGTACTGAATCTTCGAAAAGGTTTTTTAAAGTGGTTTGACAGGACGAATTTATATTTGGAAAGAACTTATAGTCTCAGTCGTCAGGTTTTCGTACTGTCCAATTCTGATTCGTATTTGGAGGGGCATTTTGTGAGGAGATTTTTGGCCTTCAGGAGGTTTTGTTTTTTATAATAAGTCCCCTCGACAACTACCGAAATACCTTCTGTAAAAGCATCTGGCACAGGACCGGAATACACTACATTCAAGGAATCTCCATTTTCAGAGATAATAAAGGCGAGGTGGTTGCCGGTTCGGTTAACCGAACCGGCAACCACCTCGCCTGAAACCTTCACGTACTTTCCATCTACTTTACTGGCATTCGCCTTAAGCTCGTCTACTGTATAGTAATAGACGAATGTCTTTTTTAAACCTGCACCCACCACATAAGCCAGTAAAAGAACAAACGATACGCTTACAAGCAAAAGCTTTATATTTCGTGATCTACGCGTCATTAACGGACAAGAAATTCAACTCTTCTGTTCTTCTTTCTCTGGGATATCTTGTAATTGAAATCTGCAACTCGCGATTCACTATAGCCTCTGGGGATTAACCTTTCAGGAGAAATACCTTTCTTAATGAGGTAATCTCTAACTGCAAGTGCTCTCTTTAAGGAGAGGGCAGCATTGTACTCGAATGAACCTTCAGAGCTTGCATGGCCAGCTACCTCTACGACAAGATTTGGATTTGCCTTGAGAAGATCTGCAACCTTATCAAGTGCACTCTCATACTCTGGCTTAATTTTGTAAGAGTCAAAGTCAAAGTAAATAATAGGGAATTTATTGGCAAAAGACTGATAACCTGTCGCTTTTGCAAGGACAAAATTGACCTTAAGTGGCTTTGTATCTTTCACCACTACTGTTTTAACATCAAATATATGTTTTTCAGCCTTTGCTTTTAGCATGTACACTCCAAATGGAAGTGAAAGACTATATTTTCCATTGGTCGCTGTAATTGTAAGACCTTCAGGGTCAACTTCAACTGTACCAGAAATTGGTTTGTGTGTTTTTCCATCGTAAAGCACACCTGAAACTGTTGTCTGAATTTTTGTAAGACCAACATCGAGTTTGGTAATTTGTCCTTCCTTCACCTCAATTGTAACTGTCTTGGGCTCATATCCCCATGCAGAGAATGTCGCTTTATAACTTCCAACTGGAAGATTCCTGATGATATAACTTCCGTCTGCATCAGTCTTTATATTCAGAGGGATGATGGGAAGGACAACATTTGCGTTGAGGGGTTTATTTGTTGCTTCATCATAAACCTTTCCCATAACCCTGACCCCATCTTCATAGGTTAAGCCGAAAGATGGAGCTTTTTTGGGAGCGCAGGATACCATTGCGAGCACAATTACTCCAAGTACTCCAATTCTTGCAAGCTTCTTCATAACTTAAACCTCCTTGTTTTTATTCCAGTTACAGGTAATCGAGTATCTAATTTTTAATCTATTACTTGGTAATCTGTCAAGGTTTAAAATGTCATAAAACCATAGAAATTCCAATAAATAATGATGCCCACTACGGCTTTTCGGCTTTAATACAGACAAAACCTGCATTCTCCGATATCTCTTCTCTCACCTCCTCCTTCGTAAAACCATCTGGGGGTGGACCGTATAGTGTCGATAGACCTGAAAAATTATGAAATCCATTTTTCTTTAACATAAGAAAAACTTCATCAATTGTAAAAAAGGTAGCATACTGATAAAAGAAATGTCCTTCCGCCTTCAGACTCAAATAATATTTCCCCCAGGAACTCTCCTTTGGAACAAGACCAAGGAATATGCTTCCTCCGGGACGAAGTATTCTGAACGCCTCTCTAATCAGCCCTTCAGGATCATCGGCAAAACAAATTGTAACGATTAAAAAAAGTTGATCAAATGCGTCATTTTTAAATGGTGTATCCCTACCATCTGCCTGTAGAACTAAAATTCCCCTTCTCTTCGCAATGGTTAAGGGATTGAATGCCGGATCAAGTCCATATTTGACGTTTAGTTTCTCAGCAAATCTGCCAGTTCCAACTCCAATTTCCAGAGATTCTTCAGATACGTGGCGTGAAACTTTTTTTAAGCAATCAAGTTCTATGGAATACAATTTTTTTCCAGGAAATTTTTCATACCACTGATCGTATCTTTCAAATCTTGTCTCAAAAGGTTGGATTTTTTCCATTGTTCTTTTCGAGTTCAAGGAGCTGCCTTTTCACAGCAAGACCCGCAAAAAATCCCGTAAGACGTCCACCCTTTCCAACCACCCTGTGACATGGGATAAGTATTGGCAAAGGATTTCTATTTAGTGCTCTACCCACAGCCCTTGATGCATTCCTCTTCCCTATCCTTTTTGCAATTTCACCGTAGGTAGTGGTTTGCCCGTAGGGAATTTTCTTTACTTCCTCATATACCAGTCTATAAAAATCTGGAGCAATAATGTTAATTTCAAGATCAAATGATTTTCTTTTACCACTAAAATATTCTATCAGCTCCTCCTTCTCTTTCCGGAATTTATCACTATCAAACTTTATCTCATGGTCCGGCAGGTTTTTTTCTATCCATTCAAGAAAGGGATATATTTCTCTTATAAAACTAATTTTTACGAGTCCTTTATCAGTCTTGGCAAGAGCAATTTTCCTGTTATTTATTGTTATTATGCTATAGTACACATATTTCATGATCCAAACTCCACTTTTGATATTTTTATCCTCAAGGTTTCTGTCCCTTTCCTGACAATTATTTTCTCTGGCATTTTATAATCTTTAATTTTTCTGTAATTATTGAGGAAAATTTTAATCCTCTTAAACGATACGAGCAAGACATTCCCGTGATTATCAGTTTTTAATGTAATCTTATCACCTGGAATAAAGTAATCAGTTCCACGCTGGTAAATCACTCCGTTAATTTGAGGATAATAACCAAGAATATAAAGAAGGATTGTGTCCTTAATAACTTCAGGTGTAATCGATAAATCCTGTGTCTTCATCCCAAAAGGACCATATATCCTCAATTTTATGCCCTGAACATTTTTATTTAAAATAAAATGCCCGGCATAGTTAAAGGATTCTGTTTGGATTTCGAAACTACCAATTATGGTTAAATCATTACGTAATCCAGCTTCTTTTGAAATCTTATCAAGGATGAATTCTGCTGAGACGGGTCGAGCCTCCTGCCTGTGGATGCAGGAAGTGAAAACGCTAATCAAAGCTACCAAGAAAAGACTTATGAAAACCTTCCGGTAGAAGTGAAGTGAGACTATAAATTTCAATCTCATTTTCATCTCCAACAATGACTTGTATCTGTGGTGAGAATTCTGCAAGCACCTGTCTGCAGGCACCACAGGGCATTATTTTTCCCCTATCGCTGGTAATAGCAATGGCCTTGAAATCTCTGTATCCTTCAGAGACTGCTTTAAAGACCGCAACTCTTTCAGCACAAATTGTGAGACTGAAGGATGCGTTTTCTATATTAACACCTGTGAATATCTTACCATCCTGAGTAAGAAGAGCAGCTCCTACTTTCAACCTGGAATATGGAGAGTAGGAATTTATAAGAGCTTCTCTGGCCTTTTTGATAAGTTTTTTTGCCAGTTCAAAATCCATTATTTCTCAACAAACCAACTATTGCCCTCGCCCTGTGAAATTAAATACTTGTGTCCATCGGACGTAAACAACAGAAATTTTCTTTTTATACTGCCATCTGGATATTTATAAAGCCCGAAAGGCACAGCTTTTGTTACAGTCAACCTTACACCATTTACAGTGACACTTATCGGGTGTTCATCTCTTTTGTATCCCGAGTAAAAAGAGAGATTAACCTTCTCTCCCTTTTCTATGTTTTTCATACCACTCCTTGATATATTTTACCGTTTCTTCAGTTGGAGTGCCAGGGCCAAATATTTTGCCAACCCCCATTTCCTGAAGTTTTTTGGCATCCTCTTCCGGGATGATTCCTCCACCAAAAAGCAGTACATCATCGAGTCCTTTTTCTTTCATAAGCTTCAGGACTTTCGGGAAATATGTCATGTGAGCACCAGAGAGTATGGAGAGTCCAATAACGTCAACGTCCTCCTGAAGAGCAGTTTCAACAATCATCTCCGCGGTTTGATGTAGGCCGGTATAAATAACTTCCATGCCAGCATCTCTCAAAGCGCGGGCAACAACTTTTGCACCTCTATCATGCCCATCAAGACCCGGCTTTGCTATTAATACCTTAATCTTTTTCTCCATAGTCACCTCCCTGATTTTTTAATTTAAAGACAATTATTGCAAAAATCAATACTTTACAATGAATTTCCAAGAGAAAAACTATACCGAATAACCCTCTGATTTTTCCCGGGGGAACTCAGTTTCTACACTCAATACCACAATAAAGGTACGTTATAAAGGTCCATAACAAAATTTGAATTATTCTAATTTTTACCCAGATTAACCACTCATAAATTAAGAGATTCATAAATTAAGAGATCTTCAATACTGATATGTTGACAAAATGTTTATTTGTTACTAATATATAAAGCCTTTATGACAAAATTTACAATAAATCATCATAGGAGGTGTCAAAATGCTCGAATATATCAACTGCAAGTGCGAAATAATAAAGAACTTCTCACCTGCCTGGTTCGCAAGCGTCATGGGCACAGGAATCCTTGCCATCACAAGTTTGTTTTATTCGCAATATTTTGGGATACTCTACTTATTGGCAAAGATTTTGTTTATTCTAAACATCGCTATGTTCGCCATACTCTTAATCCCCTGGCTTCTCAGGTGGATAATTTTTACAGATAAAGCGCTTAGCGATTTGAATCACCCAATAGTTTCTAATTTTTACCCCACAATGTCTGTTGGCATGCTTGTTCTGGCTTCGGATTTTCTTCTCATAGGGAAAGAAAAGCTAACGGCAGAAATTTTTTGGTTGTGCGGAACACTCCTTACAGTGATTTTTAGCTTTTTGATTCCATATATCACCTTTAAGGAGAACCATGTTAAAATCGATCATATAAATCCTGCATGGTTTATCCCACCTGTTGCTTTAATAGTGATTCCTATCGCTGGTAGCCAATTTATTGGAAAATCTCAGAGTTTTCTTGAACAATTATTTGTGTTTATCAATTACTATGGCTGGGGGAGTGGATTTTTTATTTACCTGGCACTGCTATCAATCTGTATGTATCGATTTATTTTGCATAATCCATTACCGAATACACTCGCACCTACTATTTGGATCAATCTTGGACCTATTGGTGCAGGAACGGTATCTCTTATAAATTTAATCAACAAATCAATATTTATTTCGATGAGGGAGCCCTTCTGGGTTTTTGGTTTGATATTCTGGGGATTCGGTGTATGGTGGTTCTTTATAGCCGTGATCATGACATTACATTATGTAAGAAAATTAAAGCTTCCCTATGCGATGTCATGGTGGGCATTCACATTTCCGCTTGGAGCTTACGTTGCTTCTTCTCACCTGGTATCCACAATTTTTAAAATAAGGATTATTGACTACTTCGGATTTATGCTGTACTTCTTATTACTTGGTATCTGGTCAATCACATTTATTAGAACCTTATGCAATGCCTATAAAGGAATACTTTTCGCTGATGGATAAAAATCACGGATAACACATGCAAAACAAACTATTTACAAACTTTCTTTCCGATATGATAGCATCCGTCATAAAGTTATGATTATCATTGAGTTGACTGGGAAAAATTTACGTTTCGGATGAGAAATTTCTTCAACTTGGAATTTAATCAATTGTCATTTTTTTCTCAAAAGTGGTCGAAAAAAATATGTCTTGAAAAACAAGAGTGTTTCTTGTTTCCTCCTCCTATGCAACACAAGCAATATGGTTAGATTATCGAGGTATTCTCTTCCACGCTTCAAAGGAGTGTGGGAGAGGATTAAAGATAGGCAACATTCCTTCATCTTCTCTTGTAAAGTGGATAGGGAATGGTTAGTACCGTTTATCATTTTCGGACAGTTTCTCATTTTTTCCCTTGACATATATAAATCAACTCTTTAAGCTTGAAAAACTTACAAAAATCTGAGGGAGAGGTACTATGGATTTAACCACGAAGGAATATACTAATATCAGTTATATATCCGGGCCAATTTTAATCGTAGAGAAGGCTAAAGAGCTCTCCTACGGAGCGCAGGTTGAAATTCTGGTGGGGGATGACCAGAAGAAATCCGGTCAGGTGCTTGAGGTTACAGAAGATTATGCAGTAATTCAGGTTCTCGAGGGTACACTTGGACTTGATGTAAAAACCACAAGAATTCGTTTGCTCGAAGATGTCGTACGTTTTGGTGTCTCAAGGGACATGGTCGGTAGGATTTTTAACGGAAGGGGTGAGCCTATAGATGGGTTGCCACCTGTGATCCCGGAAAAAAGGCTCCCAATTATTGGACTTCCTATAAACCCCATTTCAAGAGACAAACCGGCGGACTTTATTCAAACTGGAATATCTGCTATAGATGGATTTAACACTCTTGTCCGCGGTCAAAAGCTCCCGATCTTTTCAGGTGCAGGTTTACCGGCCAATGAGATTGCCGCGATGATAATTAGAAATGCCGAGGTCAGGGGGGAAGGTGAAGAATTCCTTGTCGTCTTTGGAGCAATTGGTATTACTCAAAGAGAATACACCTATTTTTTGCAGGAGTTTGAAAAGACCGGTGCACTTTCAAAACTCATTGCGTTTATCAACCTCGCTGATGACCCAACAATTGAAAGACTCTTAACTCCAAGATACGCTCTCACAGTGGCGGAATATTTTGCTTTTGAACTCGATTACCACGTACTCGTTATCCTCACCGATATGACAAATTACTGTGAGGCACTACGTGAGATAGGAGCAGCAAGAGAAGAAGTACCAGGAAGGAGAGGTTATCCTGGCTACATGTACACAGACCTTGCAACAATCTACGAAAGGGCAGGAAGAATCAAGGGAAAAAAGGGATCGGTTACCCAGATTCCAATCCTCACCATGCCCGATGATGACATGACCCATCCAATTCCGGACCTCACGGGTTATATTACTGAAGGCCAGATAGTTTTATCCCGTGAGCTCCATAGAATAGGTGTATTTCCACCAATCGATGTTCTACTCTCCCTCTCTCGTTTGATGAATCTTGGAATTGGAAAGGGTAAAACAAGAGAAGACCACAGAGAACTTGCTAACCAGCTATATGCTTCCTATGCACGTGGTAAAGATATGCGAAGACTGGTAGCAATTGTCGGTGAAGACGCGCTGTCTGAAATTGACAGAACCTATCTAAAATTTGCAGATAGATTCGAATGGGAAATGATAAATCAGGGAGAAAAGGCAAGAACTATTGAAGAAACTCTTTCTGTAGGATGGGAACTCCTGTCAATGTTTCCAAGGTCAGAACTTGCAAGAATCAGGAGAGAATACATTGATAAATACCTTCCCAAGAAGGAAGAGGCTAAAAAGGAAGGATGAAAAAATCCTTTATTCTTTTACTTTTTCTTTTTTCTCCTCTTTTAGCAACGAAATATTCGGGGGAAATATTTGAATTAAATCCCAACGTGAGGGCTGCAGGATTCGGAAATGTCGCTGTGGCCCTCTATTCCTCTCCCTCTGGATTCTATTCTAATCCTGCAATCATTTCTGAAAATAGAAACCTGTTTTTCAATTACACCTCCCTTTACAATGGCCTTGCATCATATAACTTCATAGGGTTTACATCTGGAAATATTGATGAAAATGGAACGAGATTTGCCGGAGGTATCTCAATTATTACATCTGGTGACATTAAAGAAACTGCGCTTGTCAATCCGGAGGCGGGAGTATCTCAAGGTAATATCTTTGTAAAAGACTATCTGAATTATAAAACTTTTATTTTTCAGTTCACTCTTTCAAAAATCTGGAAATCTTATAGAATAGGAATGAAGCTCAAAATTTTTAACGAGGATCTATCTGTAACGTCGGGCTCAGGATTCGGACTTGACGCAGGTATTCTTAAAAATTTTAATAATTTTTCATTGGGAGCAGTTGTCAACGATTTCACCTTTACACCAATTTTCTGGAAAAATACTAAAGAATACATATATCCATCGATAAAGGTCGGCGCCATATATTATCTGAAAAAACATTTACTACTTGGCTGTCAATTTGACATTCTATTTGAAGGAAGAGTCAACAGCTCGCCATTTTCACTCGGAATCACATCTATGGTTCCTCATTTCGGATTCGCTTACAGATTTCCAAGGGTTGTAACACTTCGAACAGGCATAGACAACAGTCGATTGACTATAGGTTTTGGAATAGATTACAAAAGATTTTCCATGAATTATGCATACATTGGACACTTCGATCTTGGATCAACAAATAAGCTCTCACTCTCCATACAGCTTTAAAAAATTAACAACTGGTGAACTTGTAAGAAAATTAATACATATTTCAGGTGTATTTTTGCCACTCTCATTTTATTTTCTGCCGTTAAATTTGATAAAATGGGCTGTAGGGGTCGGCTTCGCTCTTTTCCTCACCGTAGACTTATTGAGACTCCACTGTACCTCGGTTCAAAAAATTTATGACTCAATATTTGGAAAATTTACAAGAGAATACGAAAAACATAGATTAACCGGTGCAACTATTCTTGCCGCATCCTCATTTTTCACGATAATGGTTTTCCCCAGAGAAATAGCTGTAATTGTACTATTTTATGCCATTTTGAGTGACGGCATTGCCAGTATTGTTGGACAGTGGAAAGGTAAAAGGAGATTGATCGGGGAAAAGACCCTGGAAGGAACTTTATCATTCCTGGTTGTTTCTATTATAATTGCTATACTTTACAAAGATCTCCCGTTCTGGTTAAGAGTATTGTCAGCGATATTCTCAACGATTCTGGAGGTCATTGATTTAGGTATCGATGACAATATTTCTATACCGATTGGGACAGGATTATTTCTGGCTATTTTAAAAAAAATTTAATGGGAGGTTGAAAAGCATGGCCATAAAAAAGGCACTATTCTTGCTTCTTGCTGTATCTCTGGTGAGTGCTAAAGGATATAAAAATTACATCAAAGAAGCCAAACAGCTTGAGCAACAGGGAATGTATCAGCAGGCTCTTAAACTTTATAAAAAAGCAGTTAAAGATCCTCAAATTCCTAAAAAGGAAAAGTTCGATATCTTGCTGGATATCGCAGACATTTCTCTTGACAAGTTAAACCAGCCGGATTCAGCCCTTCAGTATGTACTTGAGGCTCACTCTTTATTCTCGGACAACTATTCCAAAATGGATCAAGTATATTACCGTCTTGGTGTTATTTACGAAGCACTTGGGAAGTATGTTGACGCTGCAAAAAGCTACGAAAAAGTAGCAACAAGGTACAGAAATAGCAAGTACTACGAGGATGCCTTGAATGGTGTCGAAAGATGTTTCAAAAAGAATTTTAAAGAATATGTCGCTATCGTAGATGGAAAGCCCATTACAAAGTTGGAGTTTGATGAGCAGCTTGAACAGATTCCACCATTTGTTAGAAAACGTTATGAAACTCCAGAAGGTAAAAAGCAGCTTCTAAACATGATGATAGAGCAGAGACTCATGGTAGAAGAGGCAGAGGCACAGAAACTCTATCTCAAATCGGACGTGATCAAACAACTCCAGCAGGCACGTGCGAGAATTCTCCAAAGGGCCCTTTACAACGAAGAAGTGAAAAAGAAAGTGAAGGTTAGTGACGACGAGGTAAAAAAATATTACAACGAACATAAGGATGAATTTAAAGTTCCCGGCGAAGCAACAGTAAGAAGAATCGTCGTCAAAGATAAGAATCTTGCAGAAAAGATTTTACAGGAACTCAAAAAAGGAGCCTCCTTCGATTCTCTTGCTCGAAAATATTCTATAACTCCTGATGCAAAGAAAGGTGGTTTACTGATGGGCATTACCTCTCAAGCAAGACCAAAAGAACTTGCTCAGTGGGCCTTCAAATTGAAAGTCGGTGAAACCTCCGGAGTCATCCCTTTAAGGGATGGAAGATATATGATTTTAAAAGTCGAAAAACGTCAGCCTCCTCGTGTAAAAAGTCTTGAGGAAGTAAGACTCCTGATAGTGAACAAATTGAAAAGGCAGAAAGAAAAAGAAATCTGGGACAAATTCCGCAAAGAGTTATTTAAAAAGCATAACGTTAAAATCCTATTGAGTGACTCAACGGGAGTTAATGCAAAAAAGAAAGGCTAAGGTTCTCCACTTTGATGACAACAAAGGAAGAGGTATTTTAAAAATCCTTCAAACAGGGGAAAGAGTGACTGTTGATTATAAAAACATTAAGATGGAGGGGTACAAAGTACTCTTTGAGGGACAGATCGTGAATATAATTTATCACAACGGTGAACTTGTGGTTGAACCAGTGGAAGACACAAATGGGAATTAAATTTGAAGTAATTTACGAAGATAGCAAGACTGGAGCAAGAGTAGGGAAGATTACTACAGAAAGGTATTCTTTTGAAACTCCAGCATTCATGCCTGTTGGCACCCAGGCAACTGTTAAAACAATGATGCCCAGAGATTTGAAAGAAATTGGAGTGGATATTATTGTCTCAAACACCTATCATCTCCATCTCCGACCGGGAGAGAAACTGATAAAAGAGGCTGGTGGTATTCACAAATTTATGAATTGGGATAGGGGAATCCTTACGGACAGTGGTGGTTTTCAGGTACACAGTTTAGCAGATCTAAGAAAAGTTACAGAAGAAGGTGTTGAATTTAAGTCCCACATAGACGGGAGTACCATATTCTTTACTCCTGAAAAGGTTATGGAAATCGAAAATGCCATCGGAGCTGACATCATCATGATCTTTGATCATCCTTCCCCCTATCCTGTAACGAGAAAAGATGCCTGGAAAGATGTTAAATTAACTTTAAACTGGGCCAGAAGGGCTAAAAAACATAAAGAAAAAATAGGTTCAACACAGGCATTGTTCGGCATTATACAGGGCAGCATTTACATTGATATAAGGGAAGAAGCTGCAAAATCAATGATAAAGCTTGGTTTCGACGGTTACGCAATCGGTGGACTGGCATTGGGAGAGCCAAAAGTTGAACGTGATGCAGTTTTAAAAAACATCGTTCCTCTACTACCCATTGAAAAACCACGATATGTAATGGGAGTCGGATACCCTGAGGACATTGTTACAGGGGTGATGTACGGAGTAGATATGTTCGACTGTGTACTCCCTACACGCAATGGACGAACAGGCTCACTTTTCACGTCTTCCGGAAAACTTGTTATAAAGAACGCCAGATATTCAAAAGACTTTTTGCCTCCGGACCCTGAATGCAAATGCTATGTCTGTGAGAATTTTACAAGAGCCTATATCAGACACTTGTTTAACACAGGAGAGGTGTTGGCTGCTGTACTTTCCACCTATCACAACATTTATTTTTATATAAACCTTATGAAAAAAATAAGAGAAGCAATAAAGGGTGGATATTTTTCAGAGTGGGCAGAAGATTTTCTTGCCCATTACAAAAGTCATTAAAAAGCTTCCATTTTAGAAATGACTGACCGTTCACAAAATTCTCATAGTAATGCGGTTTTCCGAACAGGGGTTGATTTTACTTTACGGTATAGTTATAATTATTCACGCTTAAATAAGATGATGTTCTTTAAATAGTGAAAAAAATCCCCATCCAACCACCCCCTCCTGCCCCAGGGAGTCCGTCCCCGCTCCCTGGGGATTTTTATTTTTATACAATATAATTTAATTTGTGCGCGCAATACTTTATGTAATTGTATGTGTGAGCCTCTGGGGTCTCATCCCCGTTGTCTCAAAGACCGGACAAATCGATCTGGACAACCACCAATTCCTTTTCTGGTCAAGCCTGATCTCTTTTCTCGCTTACTTACCTTTTTTCTTATTTAAAAGAAAATCCTACGGCTTCATAGATTTTACCAAAATGGTAGCCCTGGGATTTCTTGGAACCTACCTGTACTATATTTTTCTATATTACGGTTACTCCCATGCAAAAGGACTCGAGGTCCTTGTACTTCAGTATAGCTGGCCACTTTTCATTATCCTCCTCTCTGTTATTCTTTTGAAGGAAAAACTTAATTTGAGGAGATGGATATCTGCTTTTCTGGGTTTCCTCGCTGTCATACTAATAATCAGCCATGGAAATTTTAAAAACATCTATCTTCAAAGTTTCAAAGTGGATCTCATTGTAATAATCGCAGCTATTGTGTTTGCGCTTTTCTCCGTTCTAAGTAAAAATGTCTCTTATGACCCATATACACTTTTAACAGTATATTTTTTAACTGCAACCGTATTCTCTTTCGCCTCGATGCTTATTTTTTCTAAGTTTTCGTTTCCAACATCGAGAACTTTACTACCGATATTGATCAATGGAATATTTGTGAACGGATATTCATATCTTTTCTGGATATTGGCACTTAGATTTTCAGAGGCTTCATTTATAGCTCCATTCGTATTTCTCACTCCCGTTTTCTCAACGATTTATCTTGTATTATTTTTTGGGGAGAGGCTCAGCCCGATTTACGGGCTGAGCCTCTCCCTGATTATAATCTCTGGCCTTATCAACCAGAAAAGATGAACTCCCCCCTCGTTTCACTCCTTGCTAAAGTGAAATATCCTTTATATACCCGTAATCCTGAGATTCTGGTTTGTTTAAAATTTCTCATAACATCCGGTCACACATTATTTTTACATGCAGATGAAACACTTTGAATTCATCTATAGTCATTTTGAAGTCATTTGGAAATTTTTATGACAATAATCAGAATAAAAAAGAATACAATCGCAAGAACCTGAGATTTTTACTAAATTTTCTTTATAAGTCGTACCAAACGGGGGATCTTAATTTGCGAGAGTGAAGAATTTTTTCCAACACATGACGGACATTTCAGAAGTATGCAGGGGGTTGATTTTGGATTATGAGATGAGGGGCGGGGGCTTTGCCCCCGCCCCTCATCTCATAATCGTTTCACTTTGAATTAAAAAGTTCGTCCCTCCTCAAGCTCCTGTGCATCAACAACAGCCATTGCAGCAATATTAACTATATCTTTAACTTCATCGCCTCTCTGAAGAACATGAATAGACCTGGAAGCTCCCATTAAAACCGGTCCTATTGCCTCCGCTCCGCCAAGCCTCTGAAGGAGCTTATACGAGACGTTCGCCGCCTCAAGATCAGGGAATACAAGTACGTTTGCATCTTTTACCCTACTAAATGGATAAGTTTCCTCAACAATTTCCGGAACAACCGCAGTATCTGCCTGCATTTCACCATCGATTACAATATCGGGTCTTCTCTTTCTAACAATTTCAACCGCTCTTCTCACTCTTTCACTAAGAGGATGTGGAGTGGATCCAAAGTTTGAGAAGGAAAGCATAGCAACTCTCGGTTCGATATCAAATTTCTTTGCAAGATCAGCAGCCAGTATAGCAATTTCCGCAAGATCTTCTTCAGTAGGATCAATATTCACTGTGGCATCCGTAAAGAAATACACCTTGTCGTTTATTATCATGATATATAATCCAGCCACTTTTCTGACTCCTTCCCTCGGTTTTACTATCTGTAAAGCCGGTCTCAACACCTCTGGATAGTGATATGTCAAACCTGATACAAAGGCATCTGCATCTCCCATATAGACCATCATGGGGCCAAAATAGTTAGGCTGACTCATCAGCATCTTTGCTTCTGTGAGGGTCACTCCCTTCCTCTGTCTCATTTCGTAAAATTTCTCAACGTATTCATCGAATCTTGGGAAAGTCTCTGGATTAACAGTTTCCACTTTGCAGCACTTTAATCCGAGTGATTCAATTTTTGCTTCGATTACGTCTTTTCTTCCAATGAGAATCGGATGGGCGATTTTTTCCTCAATCAAAATGTGTGCAGCTCTGATAATTTTGGACTCTTCACCTTCAGCAAATACGACCTTCTTCGGGCTCGATTTGGCCTTGTTTATAATGATTCTCATTACTTCCCGGGATTTACCAAGTTTAGCCTCGAGTTTTTCTCTATACTCGTCAAGATCAATATGAAATCTGGCCACACCTGTGTCCATAGCAGCTTTGGCGACTGCCGGGGCTTCCCAAAGTAAGACTCTCGGATCGAGAGGTTTGGGAATTATGTAATCTGGACCAAATTTCAAGGATTCAACGCCATAGGCTTTAAGAACGCTATCGGGGACATCCTCTTTAGCCAGATCTGCAAGTGCATGGACTGCCGCAATTTTCATTTCGTCGTTTATTGCTTTAGCACCTACATCAAGAGCTCCACGGAAGATAAATGGAAATCCGAGGACATTGTTCACCTGATTGGGATAATCGCTTCGGCCTGTGGCCACAATTGCATCTGGTCTTGCTTCTTTTGCATCTTCGTAACGTATCTCCGGATCGGGATTTGCCATTGCAAATATTATCGGTTTATCGGCCATTGATTTGACCATTTCCTTGGTTAGTATATCAGGTTGAGAAACTCCTATAAAGACATCAGCTCCCTTTATCGCCTCTGCAAGTGTTCTCACAGGTAGTTCCGTAGCGAATCTCTCCTTGTATGGATTCATCCCTTCCTTACGTCCTTTATAAATAACACCACGAGAATCAATCATAATGATATTTTCACGTTTGGCACCAAGTTTCACATAAAGATCGGCGCAGGCGATTCCTGCGGCACCG
The DNA here is from genome assembly GCA_964398355.1 of uncultured bacterium. Classification (GTDB taxonomy): domain Bacteria; phylum Hydrothermota; class Hydrothermia; order B15-G9; family WFZT01; genus WFZT01. The sequence continues at coordinate 16,595 of CAYNMM010000124.1, read as the reverse complement.
GCTCCACTTACAACGATTTTCACATCTTCTATTCTTTTCCCCTGGAGCTCAAGAGCGTTCAGTAATCCTGCTGCGGAAATAATTGCTGTCCCATGTTGATCGTCATGGAAAACAGGGATTTCCATTATCTCTTTCAGTTTCTCCTCCACATAGAAACATTCAGGTGCCTTAATATCTTCAAGATTTATACCGCCAAATGTAGGTTCGAGTAATTTAACGACTTTAATAATTTCGTCAGGGTCCTGAGTATTGACTTCGATATCAAAAACGTCTATATCTGCGAATCGTTTGAATAAAACGCCCTTTCCTTCCATTACAGGTTTTGCTGCAAGGGCACCTCTGTTTCCAAGGCCAAGAATAGCGGTACCATTTGATACAACAGCTACGAGATTTCCCTTTGCAGTATATTTGTATGCAAGGGAGGGGTCTCTATCAATCTCCCTGACAGGCTCAGCGACCCCGGGAGTATATGCGAGAGAAAGGTCTCTCTGCGTATTTAAAGGTTTTGTTGGCTTTACTTCGATCTTTCCTGGTCTCCCTTTACTATGATATTCAAGAGCTTCCTGCTTTGTAATTAACATTGCCACACCTCCAATTTTCAACAATTTAAAATTTACCAAATTTAAAAGCTTTACACAGGATTAATCAACCCCTATTTTTTCCTGACAAATTCGTCAATTTTCCGTTTCCAATCTGGAGTAGTTGAGAGGAAAGCAAAGCTATCAGCACTTAAATTTGACAGCATGTGTATTAAAGTGCCATAAAAATTATTGGCAACTGATTTTTGAATGCGTAGAGCAAGGTCTGTTCCTTCCATAATCATTTCTGCAATCTCATTTCCTTTTTCGAATAACTTCTCCTGTTCTACAAGATAGTCTCCAAGCCCAATTCTATAGGCCTCTTCTCCACTCAGGATTCGACCTGTCAGAATAAGATCTTTAGCTCTACCGAGTCCAATATGTGAAATTAACCTCATTGTACATCCCGTCGGGAAAACAGCTCCTACTTTAACTGCCGGGAAGCCAATTTTGGCATTTTTACTTAAGACACGAATATCTGATGAAAGCGCAACTCCAAAACCACCTCCCATTGCATATCCATTCACGAGTGAGATCGTTGGCTTAGGAAAATTAAAAATTTCTTCCATCAGGCTTTCAAGTTCAATAGCAAATTCTCGCGCTTCAATGGTGCTATCAAAATCGTTGAGTATACTCAAATCAACCCCGGTTGAGAAAGACTTCTCACCTGAACCTGTAATCATCAAAACTCTAATGTCCGCGTCTTCTCTAAGTTCGCACAGAGTTTTTCGAAACTCTTTTAGCATCTCAAGGTTAAACGAATTGTGCTTTTCGACCCTGTTCATAAAAACAATAGCCCGTTCTTCTTTTTTTTCAACAAGAATATATTTAGCCACTGTTACCTCCTTCTCGTTATTTCGTTTGTTTTATTGTAAAGGAATGTTATTTCAGTTCAAAAGACCTTTTTTCTTCCATATAAGTTTAGCACGAGCCTTGTTAAGTAAGTGTTGCCTCCACGTTTTTGCGAAGAAATGGGTGCCATCCCCCTTTGCTACAAAATAAAGATATTTTGTCCTGGCGGGGTACAAAGCTGCCTTTATAGAAGCCAATCCGGGTGAGCAAATAGGCCCGGGTGGAAGTCCAGGATATTTATAAGTGTTGTATGGTGAATCTATCTGCAAATCCTCATAAGTTAAAAAAGTTTTATGTTCAGGAAGCAAATACTCAACTGTTGCACAGGATTCAAGCGGCTGTCCCCTCTTCAAACGGTTATAAAAAACTCCGGCAATAAGAGGTTTTTCCCAATCAACCATAGCTTCCTTTTCGATAATTGAGGCAAGTGTTAATATCTGATGAAGAGTCATTCCAAGAGATTCAGCACGCGCGGTAAATGCAGGAGTCCATAACTCAAATAGCCGGTGTACCATAGTTTCAATCATATCTTCCTCAGACATTCCCCAATAAAACTTATAAGTATCCGGGAAAAGGTAACCTTCGAGTGTAGGTGGATGATCGAGTAATGGATATTTCAAAGCAAGTTTCCTGATAAATACCTTATCCTGTGCAAGGGAGAGGAATTTATCTTCGTCAATCAATAATTTGTAATGTAGTAATTGTGCAATATCTTTCAAAGTATACCCTTCAGGAATAGTAACTGTTACCTCCTGTATTCCAGCATTCTCGCTGGTCATAGCCCAGAGCACCCTCAATTCAGAAAGTCCCTTTTTTAAAGTATAACGTCCACTCTTAATGCTTTTGTCCTTCCCGGTTAAAATAGCCAGAGCTCTAAAAAGCTCAGGATGCTTGATAATTCCAGCTTGTTTTAACCTCTCCGCAACAGAATAAGCTGTTTCTCCCCTCTTAACTATAAAATCAACTTCCTCCTTTCCCTCTACAGGTTGTAGGAAAAAGCTATAACTTAAATATGTAGTTAGGAGAAAAGTAAAGACGATAAAAATCGTGATCTTCCTCATCAAAATCGCCTCCTTTTGTATTCAAGGTAGTCTTCCAGCAATATTCCTGCCGCAAAAAGATCAACTTTTGCCTTATTTCTGGAAGGCTTGATTCCACGTGATCTTAATTCACGTTCTGCAATTTTTGAAGTGAATCTTTCATCGTAAAGGGTCACTGGTACTGTTAAAATTTTTTCCAGTCGTTCTTTAAATTTTTTTACTTCTTCAGCAAGTCTCCCTTCACGTCCTGATAGGAGGTATGGCATACCAAGAACAATCTCTCTGACATCCTTTTCCGCCACTATCTCCTTGATTCTCATTACAGGGTCAACTTTTTTCGTATGTATTACTTCAAGAGGCGAGACAATAACCTGCATTTCATCTGTAATTGCAACACCTATCCTCGCCTCACCATAATCTATGCCAAGTACTCTTCCCTTAGACTCTTCCATGATTTTTCGCAAGATAAAAGCTTCCAAGAATCCCGGCATCATCTTCGAGAGATGCAGTAAGCACAAGATTCTCCCTGCCAGGTATCTTCATAACCCTTTTATCAATTTCTTTAAACATGCTTTCCTTGAACAGATCAAAAGATTTTGAAACTCCACCTCCAAGAATAATCACATCAGGATCGAAAATATGGATGTAATTAGTAATTGCAATGCCCAGATATCGACCAAATTCATTGAATAACTCCAGGGCTATTTTATTTCCTTCCAGTGCAAGGTCATAAACTTCTTCAACAAGTGCAAAATTTTTTCTCAATAACAGATTTGCACGTCTGAGGAAATAATTTGTACCAATGAATGATTCCAGACACCCTCTATTACCACAATTACACTGAGGACCATCTATTTCTATAGTCATGTGGCCAAGCTCACCCGCCGCAAATCTTGACCCAGTATAAAGCTTTCCATCCAGAATTAATGCACCTCCAATACCTGTACCGAGTGTCAAGACAATAAGATTCTTATAGCCTCTACCAGCACCAAATTGCCACTCACCAAGTGCGTAATTGTTGGCATCATTACCTACAAACACATCAACAAGAAATTTTCTCCGAATGGCCTCTGCAAGGTTGACTTCATCCCAACCTTCGAAATTCGGTGGAATACGGACTACTCCACTGTCCATATCGACAAGCCCTGGCATTCCAATTCCTATCGAACTAACATCAATAGACCAGACATATTCTATTGATTTTATGATGTTATTAACTACTCTATCTGGCCCCCCGTCCGCCTGGGTATTTACCCTCCCTCTCTTTAATATCACACCAGACTCGTCGAGAACCGCACTTTTTATAAATGTTCCTCCAACATCAACACCTACAATCATTTTTATAAATTAAAAGTTGATAAGAATTATTTCAAGGACAAAATTCACGAATAATTTCTGAACCAGAACTTCGAGGTTGAAAAAAAAACTCACTTACAATATAAATTCATCGTGCTGATTATAGGAGGAACAGGAAAAATAGGTAGAGAACTCGTAAGATACTTTTCAAAAAGGGAAAGAGTGACATTTACTTTTTTCTCAAACGAGTCTTTCGCAAAAAGACTCGCCCAGGAAACTGGAAGTGAGTGCATCTTCCTTGACCTATCTCACCCGGATGAAACTTTCCTTAACCTCTTGCCAAAAATGAATTTGAATAAGGTCATATTTACAGGTGGGCAATTGCAAAAGACTACAATACAAAATTTTGTTGAACTGGATAATTTAATTAAAATTAATCTTACAGGACCAGCCTTCCTTGCAGAAAAGCTTGCATCTTTTGGTATTTCGAGGATCTTGTTTATCACTGACATAAACGGTGTGATACCATATTCGAGATTCTGGATTAATTCAATCGCCTCAGCTGGTATTTTTATGCTAATCAAAACGCTTGCCAGAAAATACTCACCTGAGACGCTCATCAATGGACTGGCTATCAATGCCATAAAAGAACCCTTTCCAGGTTACGTACCAAATTTACCCATGAAAAGATTGCCTCAAATAGAGGAAATTGTCAAAACAGTAGACTTTTTAATGTACGGAAACTCTTACATCACCGGCCAGATCTTTCTCATGGACGGTGGTCGGACTCTTATTTAGAGCACATGCTGAATTTCACCAAATAAGATTTACATTACATACTCTTGTGCGTCGCAATAATGACTATGTTGACTCCAATGATTATCAATACTCCTCCAATAAACTGGCGTACTGTAACAACTTTGTGAAGAAAGACATAACTTCCAAGCAACACGAGAAGAGGTTGAATAGACTTTATAATGGAAACATCTGCTGCTTTAAGGTACCTCAGAGCTTGAAAGAGAGAAAAGGTTGCGATAATTGGACCAAGAGTTGCGCCTGAAATTATAAATGGAATTGATTCGCCTGCAGGAAATCTAAAACCAGCTTTTAAAATTGAATAGATTGCAAACAAAGTGAAAAGCGCATATACACGAAAAGATACAATAAAAAACGGAGGTATATTCCTCACATTTTTTCTAACGAGGACTGTATTGAAGGAAAACATCAAGGTGATCGCAACTACAATCAGGATTTTCAAAACTTCACCACGTGGTGATGCACCGGTAATTATCAAAACTCCTATTATTGCTACAAGGCCACCGATAATTTCGAGTGGCCTTAACTTTTCTTTCAAAATAAGAAATGCCCAGAATGCTACGAACACTGGACTAAGATTTCCAATAAAGGATAGAATCGATGGATTCATGATTTTCAACAGCCTGAAAAAAGTAAAAGTCCCAAGGGCTTCCGAAAGACCAAAGTAAAGAAAGAAAAAGGGATGTTCTCTAACACTTTTGGTAAATCCTCTTAGCCTCCTCCTGACAATAATAATACTGAGAATAAATGCTACAAAGAACCACCAGAATAGAAATACCTCAGTTGGAGTCTTCTCCTGAGCAAATCTCGCAAGTATATAAACAGAAGAAAAGCCAAATGCCGATATGAATGAATAAATTATTCCCTTAAGATTTTTCTCAGCCATCATAAAACAAGCTTCGCAAATCCCATATACAGCCAGAAAAGCCCATAAAGCACAATCACAGAAGGAAGTAAAATTCTATACAATTTTGCTGTATCTGCCCTGAAGTATGTCTTTGTCACAGCAAGACATAGATGTGCAGGTGAAAGTAGGATTCCCATAAAACCACTGACGTAACTGATAAATATTAGATTTAAATCTTTTCCAAAAAATCCGAGAAGCACAGGAAATGCCACACCAATGTAGGCAGGATTGACACCAGTTAAAAAACCTATTAAGAATGGAATTAAAATTAGCGGGATGAGTGGAGAAAGTCCCCATGCGATCATCTCATCAGGGAGATGATTTAAAACACCTGACAGTTCGAGCTCCTTCTTAAAAATCATCACAAACACGAGAATAAGAAAAATCTTCCAGGAAAACCCCTTTCTCAAAGAGCCCCAGATATCTGAAATAGAGAATTTTTTTGAAATGAAAAGCGTTATCAAAACCAGAGCAAGTCCAAGAACAAGATCTATCCGTATTATAAGAACAAGAAGAATAATCAAATAGATTGGCCATAGAACGACCACAAATTTAGCAAATTTCTCGTTTCTGTTAACTACCTCATTTGATAATGAGAAGAAAGGCAAACGCTTGAAAAGTATAAAAAATCCCAAAGTGGAAGAAATGAGCACCATTGGAAGCTGGTGTAAACTGATTTTCCAGATTGGGATATTCGTTATTGATGATGTTAGTATTATTCCTGGATATAAAGGCCAGGTGTATTCCCAGATGTGACGGAACCAGTAATTGAAGAATGTAAGGTCCTCAGCAGAAAGATTCATTTTCTTTCCGATCTCCTCCGCAAGTGGAGCTGAAAGCATTGCACCTGACGGCATGGGTAAGAGGCCAATTATCATTGAAGGAACTACAAAGGCAATCCTTAGGTCCCTAAACAATCCTTCAACTGAATCTACAAATTGAGCGAGATAACCGGATCTATATAATGCTTCGCCAAAGGAAATTATAAACCAGACAGCAACAATCAGATGAAGAGTTGAATACCCAAAAGTTCCTTTATAAAAAGATTGGAAAAGAAGACGAGGTGTAAACTTAAAGATTATCGGTATTACAGCTGAAAGGGCAGCAATTACAACCCATATTTCCTGTCTTAGAACAAGCAGGATTACGGCAATAATGAAGGCGATGGAAAATTTTAGGGTGATCATAATAGCGTATTATAAGGTTGTTGGCAGGGACGGCAAATTCGTTCGCAATGCGAACGAATTTGCCGTCCCTGCCATGAAATTTATCAAATTCAGTTTATAATAACAAAATGCACTCAAATAATATTCTTTTTAGTCTCATAGGTAACGTCATCGCTGCTCAATCCTCAGATGAAATCATGCTACAGATCCGTGAAATACTTTTTGAGATCTTCAAAGCCGACTACGCTATCGTCTTTATAGAACCTGAGCCCTTTGAAAATCTCCCTCCAGAGTTTCATTATTCTATTGAATTTGTTGGCGCACCAGAAAATAGAGAATCCTCAGCACATTATAACGTTTCCATCTCAAAGAAAAGGAAGGTTTCACCTGAAAAAATTGAAGAATTGCTCGTTAAATCCTACGTTGAAATAGGAGCAATGGAAATTGAAGGGAAATATAAGTTCTCAAAACATTTTTATTCCGGCAATCGTTATCTCGGATTTATCCTCATGTACCGCAAAATACCGTTCGACAAAGAAGAGATCGCAAAGATAGATGATCTTACACCTTTTTTTGCCATGGCCCTGAGAGCAGCTGTTTATCTTTCAATTCTTGAGGAAGTTCCGAGATACGCCTTCTCATTTCTTGTCGGTAAAATTGCAAGGGATTACAGATTAACTCCCACTGAAACTCAGATTCTAAAACACATCCTCACAGGTGATGATATCAAATTGATAGCAAAAGACAGGAATGTTTCAATCTCTGCTGTCAAAAAAGTTATTCAGGCGATATACAGGAAAACTGGCGTCAAAAGACGGGGAGAGCTATTGCGACTTGTTTTCAACCCATCTGTAAAAGCCCTTTAACTATCTGTCTATCTGTGAGCTCCATGTGTTTAAGAATTACTCATTTGTGTTGACTTGTTTATGAGGAGATTTACTTTTGGCTCTATTGTTTCATTAAGAAAGGACTCTTTATCTGATCAAATACAAAGAATTTCATCTAAGATTTGAAATTTCCCGGCAAATCTCTACACTTTGTAAGGAGACCTTACATCTTTCTCCTTTTATTCCTAAACCATTTTACATCTCTCACGTTTTTTGAGATTTAACAATATCTGTTCCCATGAAAATAAAATATTGTCTCCAAATGGAAAATCTTCCATGACCCGTATTTATTCTCACACTCTCTTTTTAAGTTACATAAGAGCTGCATACGCAGGATGTTCGAATTTCAAACACAAAACAATTTATGATCAGGCACTCCCCCAGATCCACTTGCTCACTCAATAAGGGGGAGGAGGAAGAAAAATTCATGGTAATATTGGATATTGCGAGAAGATTAAGATAATGGAAAAAACGGCCAAAATTACGCAAATTTCTGGTCTTTTTCTCTTAGTCCCCTCAAATGCAATCTAATTTATGTTTTCATTGTGGCACATATTAACCAACCTTTCTTTAGCAAAAAGTTTATTAAAAGCGAACTGACTACAATTTTGCTTCTCCAACTGAAATTTCTATAATTATTCTCCTGATGTTCCACTACATCCACCAAAGTGAAATTTTTTTATCCTCGAACATGATACATGTGAGGTGCTAATTAATATCCTGGAGATGATGGATATCAATAGATAATATCAAGTCTGCTCGAAAAATGTTTTTGGGGAAAATGTGGAATATAATTTTTTAACCTCCTCTCTCACAATGCATTAAGCACTGAGAGGAAGGATGTTTCTCAAATCTCTTTCCCCTCAGAGCTTTGATTTGTGGAGGAATACCGAGGAAGGAGAAAAAGAGCAGATTTGATAGGAAAAATAATGGGTACTCTTGCCGCTCTCCCCTTAATCCTAAAATTACCCAAGTTCTTCAGAATGATGTATAAATATTTAATCCCTGTACATTTCCGTACCCTGAATGAAATGGACAAAATAACCTTCCCCTCAATGTTTCGCATTGTGGGGAAGGATTTAGAAGTGGATATACTCTCGCCTTTCCCCTTATCCACTCCCGCAAATCGGAAGGAGAAATTGTGGATGAAGTATCACGCAAAATAAATTAGGGAAAAATGGATACTACTTTTAACCCTGAGGACAACCTCTCTTTGTTTTATTCATATCTGTAGTCTGAGGACAAAAATTTGTGTAATACCTTTGCACTCAATATATAAACGTTTTGAAGTCATTTTTAAATTTTCATGGCTAATGTCCGTTCCTCAATCCGGACCTCCCGCATGCGGGGGGTCGGATATAATCCATTCCTACTTCGTGGAAGGAGAGGTTGTATTTGAATCTTCTCGCAGGCAGAAGTGGAAAATAAAGAAAGTTTTTTTCACAAAATAAAAGAGGGAAATGGTTACCAGTAACATATTTTCAAACACTATCATAGATCATATTGGGAAGGTTCGAGCGTAACAATCTGAAAAAGAAAGGGGATGGTTCGAAGTAAATCAAGATAGAATTTTTAAAAAATTTGAAGAAAAAAAATCGGGGGCGGCCTACGGCCGCCCCCGAAACCCCTTTCCATCCAACCAATCTTAAAGTTTACTTTTTCCTTAGATCTGGAACGTCTTCACCTGGGACAAGGTTCTTTCCACCACAGCTATAAGTTGCACCAGGAATGTACTTGTGAGGATCTGGATGCCCGAGTTTGATCAAGTGATCATAGTCTCTCTTGAGCTTCATAAATCTTTGTTTTACTTCATGAGCACCATGCCACCATGCATAATCAGGCCCCATCATGGCAGCACCCATCCTCATACGTCTACCTTCATGATGCCAGAGGAGCCAGAAGTCCCATTCAAACTCTTCATCATATGGTCTTGGTGTGAGCAGTCCCTTCTTCTTTAGTGTTACAAGCATTTTCTTGGCTGGTGCAAAGTAGTTCTTATTATAATCCTCAACCTGTTTCTCAATTCTTGTGAAGTAATAATCAACATGTCTTTCCGTGTGGCACTGGAGACAGACTTTTCTCATATTTTCTCTGTGCTGAGCTCTAACTGTTTCACTCTGTGGTTTCCAGTAAACAGGATCTTTCCAGGTCGTTGACTTGGGTGGTTTCAACTCAAGCCATATTCTCTCTCCCACGTCATGGGTGGACTCAAGTACAACCTGACCGGTCTTTGGATCTTTAACTGCATCCATGTGGCATGTGGCGCACGTTGGAGCATCCTTTTTATAGCCAGCAAGCCACATTTTCCCATGATAGGACTCTTCCCATATTTCGAGCTGAGGATGGTCAGGGCCAAGGTGACACCTACCACAGGTAGATGGATTCCTTGCCTCTTTGACCGAGAAAATGTGTTTATTGTGGCATGAAGTACAGGTTCCCCTTGTACCATCAGGGTTGATTCTACCAACTCCGTTATTAGGATAATTTACCCAATCAAGCTTATCTTTGATGATTGAACCATGGCACATATAGCAACCAGTAGCACGTTCAGGGGTTGAATTTGCTCCTTTAACTAACCAGGGGTCTTTCAGAATATTCACAACAAACTGGAGGGTATTAGCATGTTTCGTATGCTCATATTCCATCACTTCTTTGGAGTGACAGTTGGAGCAAGCAGCAGGGGTTACAATTGCTGAAACGGGCGTACTGGATTGACATTTGTCGCTGATTATTGTCTTTTTGTAGAGTTTAGGATTGTGACAGTCCATGCATCCAACGCCTTCTTGCGCATGAGCTCCCATTGACCACTGCCTGACTACTTCCGGTGTCTCTTTCTTATGGCAATCATAACATTTTTTGGAGGCTTCTCCAATAACAATTTCCGCATGGAGGGCAAAGGCGAGTAGCAGGCCGATGGATATCATAACAAATTTATTTTTATACATATTTCACCTCCTTTTGCCTTATTTTATCAACACTTTTCTGGTGTGTCTATGCTAAATTAGTGGGGTTGGATATAGTTAAAAAGTACTATTATGTTCCCCTAAATTCCGTCTTGTCCTTAACTATCCCTTTCTTTATAGCAAAAACGGCCAGCTGCACCCTATTCTGCAGGTGGAGTTTTTCCATAATATTCCTCAGATGATTTTTAACTGTATTCTCTGAAATCTTTAATTTATAAGCTATCTCTTTATTTGATGCTCCATCTGCGATCAGGGTAAGTACCTCTTTTTCACGTGCAGTAAGGATCTGCTCAGGAGCCTTTTTACCACCTGCATTCTTCACAACGAATTCATTTAAAATTCGGGCGGCCAATTGACTGGATATTGGCGCTTCTCCTCGAAATACACTTCTAATCATATTAAAAAGATCGAAAGGTTCAAGATCTTTCAGTAAATATCCCTGAGCCCCACATTTAATTGCCTCAAAGAGGGACTGGTCACTATCAGAGACGGTTAAGATAACGATTTTAACATAGGGCATTTCACTTTTAATCATTTTGGTTGCTTCAAGACCATCACACTCGGGCATGTATATATCCATAAGTATAAGATCCGGCATGAGTGACCTGGCTTTTTCAAGCGCTTCTTTCCCGTTTCTCGCTTCACCAACAACTTCTATATCCTCCTGGGTCTGGAGAAGTGATGCCAACCCCTTCCTGAATAGAGTATGATCATCAACGAGCAAAACTCTTATTTTGTCCATCGGACATCATTGCCACCTGATTTTCTATCTTAACCCCGGGAAATTCAAGGATAACCTCTGTGCCTTGACCCGGGATAGAATTAATTTTTAACACCCCACCTATCCCAAGAGCCCTCTCTTTCATCATTTGAATTCCAAAGTGAAGTTTCCCGTTTATCCTTGAATAATTATTAACTTCAAAACCCTTTCCGTTATCAACAACCTTCAATAAGCTTTTACCATCGTAATGTTCAAAAAGTACCCAAACTTTCGTGGCCTCTGCGTGTTTTTGAATATTGCTTAAACACTCCTGTATAATTCTGATCACGTGGACCTGAGAAGCAAGTGGTAATTTCAACTCGTTTATTCCATCAAGCTGGACAAACGTCTTTATGTTATTCTGGATACCAAATTCTTTAACAAACTGCTCGATATAAGTTTTTAGATCCTCTTCAGGAATGTCCGTAATTTTCAGATCGAATATTGCTCTTCTTATTTCACCATAGGCTTGTTTGACAGCATCTCTCAGCTCATCAAGGCATTTTTCAACTTTTTGTGTATTTCCGGAACGAAATTGTTCCTTAATACTGGCGGCCTTTATATTGATAAATGCCAGTGTTTGAGCAAGTCCATCATGCAGATCTCTTGCAATACGATCACGTTCTCTAAGAGCAGAAAGTTCTATAATCTCACGGTAAATTTTGAATCTCTCAAGGCCGTACGCAATTTCTCTTGCAAGAATCGTTAGGGTTTCCTGATCTTCTTCAGTAAATGGCTTTTTTCCGGGTTTCCTTGCAAGTAATATATGAGCAATCGCTTCACCGTCTCCAGAAAATATCGGGACACCAAGAAGTGGCCCCAGAGGAGGATGACCCTCTGGCAATTTCACAGAATCTGGATCCTCTTTCCTCGACGAAATTCTTACAGGCTTACCGGTTCTCAAAATCTTCCCTTTTATGCCTTGAAGAGTTGGAATTTTTTTAACACTGCAATTGTTAACATCAATTCCATAGTAATAAACTTTGATTTTGCCATCTTCCTTAATTAAAATCTCACCATAATCTGCGCAAAGATATCGACTTGCATTGGCAATTACTTCATGAACGTATTCACCAAGAGACTCCTTAATTTTCTGAATATCACCAGATTTTAAAAGCATCTTCTGATGTCTTTTGTGTAAACTGATCTGGGCAACAAGCTTTTTAAATTCCTGATATAGGAAATACGCAAAAATACTGGATGTCAACGAGAATATAAGTATAACAAGAGTACTCTCGTAATACGGGGAGGAAAATTTATTTCTCAAGTGAAATCTTAAGATCTCGAGCACAATAAGGGTTAATATCGGAATAGATAAACCAAGTATAAATAACCTCCTGATTTTTGCCTCCATCGTTCCTATTTATAAACCAAATTTAACCATATTTCTATAGTCAAATTTTACTATAGTAATGATCTCATAGCTGCAGCATAAGGAGATTCAGGATATTTGTCAATGACTTTTTCTGCAACTGATTTTGCAAGATCAGCATCATTTAATTTCTTTCTGGCAATGAGATACGCTTGATAGTAAGAATACGGTGATAAAAAGTTATGTGTTAAATCTCCAATTCTTTTGAACTCCGCAAATGCATCATTGTAGTTTCCTTTAAGTAAAAGCATCCTGGCAAACTCAAATCTTACCAGTCCCAGTGTATCATTTTCGATGTTTTCAGAGATCAAGGCCCTGGCCTCATCTATCATATTTCTCAACAACAGACTATCAATCCGCCTTAGTATACTCATCTCTTTATTATTTCCGAAAACGTCTTGGAGTTCACGATAGAAAAATACTTTAAATAAAAGAGGACTTTCCGGGAAATTTTTGACAAGCCTATTCCAATACATTCTTGCACTATCAGGCTTTCCTATTATAAAAAAGTAATATCCGGCGAAATAAAGGCCTTTGTCTGATTTATCTCTTTTAACCTCGGTAAGAAACTCGCTGTCTCTTGAAAGCGCAAGCAGTGCCCTGAATCTATATTCTTTGTTGGTCGGGGAAGAATATTTAATAACTGTATCATAGTCTTTCAGTTTAAAAAAGCATATTGAAACGAGGGAATCTCCAGCCTCGCTTATTCTGTAAGTCTTGTATGCCTTTATTAAGTAATACTTTGACTTTTTAAATTTACCAAGCTTTGCAAGAATTATACCTTTTAAGAAAAACCACTTCCCATTTCTTTTCTTTTCCATATTAAGCAAAGAATCAGCAGACGCATATTTACCGATTGAAATCATATATCGTGCAAACTCTGTTAGATTATTGTTATAACCTGACAGTCTTAATTCACGCATCATCATATCAGGTCTCTTGTGTCTCATGTAATAATCAGCAAGGATAATTCTGACTTCTCTATGATCTGGATGTTTTCTTATCCATTCAGAGACAATGTTTTTAATGTTTTTTTCATCGAGGAATTTTTCTATTCTTCCAAATTCTTGTCTTAATAGAGTCAAAGACCTTGTGGCGAGATAAAAATTTAAGAGTTCATGGAAAGCATTCTGGAAATTTTTATTCCAGAGATTGTCATAATAAAACTCACGGGCAAAAAGAGAATCACTGTGATAAACTTTCCTTCCCGACCTTAAAATGTCCAGAGCGAGATTTTTTTTACCATTGAAGTAAAAGAGATTATAAAAGGCCCGATACGCCGGAACAGGTCGTTTTTTCTTGAAGTAATTTCTGGCAAAGGCAAATGCTGAATCTCTCTCTCCCATCCTTATGAGCGCTTCACAATAGTATCTGGCGAGTTTCCAATCATCAGGATGTCTCTTTAATCCAAATTCGGTAATGTCAAGGATCTCTTTATAATTTCCTCGAGATTTGTAGTAAGATACAATCGTATTAAAGACCCGGTTTTTGCTCGAGGGATTCTCGTAAAATTCCTTTACGTAATTGGAGATATTGAAAGAAATAAATATAATTAGGAGAAAATTTAGCATCACAAACCAAGTTCATTACTGATTTTTTTCATACCCTCAAGACAGGTTTCAAGGAACTCATCCAGAGAGAGGCCAAACTCTTCACAGGTACGAATCTGGTTTCTATCGGCTCCGGCAGCGAATCTTTTTTCTTTAAATCTTTTTTTCATAAACTTCAATGATAATCCTTGAAGGGACTTTGAAGGATGCATCAGGGCACATGCTACAATAAAGCCTGTAGTTGGATCAACAGCGTAAAGAACTTTTTCCATGAGTGTTTCTCGATCTTTTTTCCAGGCGTGAGCAAGAATTGCGTTCAAAATTTCTTCGTCGTCAAATCCCATGCTCTTTAGCATTTCAACAGTTCTTATAGCATGTAGGTCAGGTTTATCATATGTTTCTTCATAATCCAGATCATGCAGGATTCCAGCGATTTCCCACCTGTCTGGATCTTCGCCGAACTTCTCCGCAAATTCTCTCATACAGGCTCCTGCTGCGAGCATGTGCTTCACAAGATTTTCTTTCTTAACATATTTTCTCACAAGTTTAATTGCTTCATCTCTTGTCATGTCAACCTCCCTGATTTCTACATTGTTTGCACAATCCATAGACTATGGTTGAGATTTTATCAACTTCAAATCCGATTTCATCGGCAATTTTATAAATTTCCTGTTCAATGTTTTTACTTTTAAACTCAATTATTTTCCCGCAGCGAACGCAAACAAAATGCGAGTGTGTATCATGTCCGATTATGTGTTCGTAGTATTTCTTTCCTCTACCAAATTCCCTCTCTTCTACGAATCCCATCTCAACGAGAACTTTAAGCGTTCTATAGACAGTTGCCCTTGAAATACCAGAGTATTCTTTTTTCAACATTTTGAAAAGTTCGTCAGCAGAGAAATGTTTGTGGAGTGAGAAGATTTTTTTTACGATAATACTTCTTTGTTTTGTAATCTTTTTGTTCTGTCTATGAGAGATTTCCTTGAAAATTTCGTATTCTTTCATATCAAAAATGAGCGCCCGGGGGGACTCGAACCCCCAACCTTGAGATCCGGAATCTCACGCTCTTTCCTCTTGAGCTACGGGCGCTATTGTAAATCTTTATCTGTGAAAATATAAGCGCTAAATTTGTAAATCTCAATACCCGGCTCCTTCCAGCATCCACGTGATAGACCTGCTTTGAGACATGTATTATCAAGGAATTCGTATCTATCCCAGCCATACTCCACAGGTACTTGAGGGAGTAAAACACCTTGATAATAACCCGACCTGATCAACAGACCGTGTTTACCAACTTCGATTTCATTAATATCTTCAACCTTTTCCAGAGGTGTTAAAACTGAAATTTCAAATTCAAGATCATCGAACTCCTGAACAGACACTGAGGGGAATCGAGGATCATTGGTAGCTGCATCAGCAGCTACCTGGGCTGTGGCAATATATAGCGGTTTTACAGGCAATACGTATCCAATGCAACCACGTAACATTCCATTAATTTTCAGTGTTACAAATACTCCCGATGGCCTTGCAAGTTTCTCAGTGGGAGGTGGAGGTGGGGTATAGCTCTTACCACGTATTGCATTGTAAACCGCCTCTTTTGCTATTTGGATCAAATACTCCTTTTCTTCCCTTGTTAAATACTCGTTCTCTTCTTGATGCTCAGTTATTGCTATTGAAGCATATCCTACCACATAGCCACCGACAGACCCGGTGACTCTGGCTGAATTTGTGTACGCAAGAAGCTGGATATTGACTGAAGAGATTTTACTAAGAGTTCCAATAACTGCTGCTATCGGACCTGCACCGCAGGCCATAGCTCTCCCAGCATTTGCTTCCCTTATAATCTCCCTCTCATCGCCATTCAATATTAACCCAACTGTATATGCATCATATTTCTCACATTCCTCGATCGAATATCCATGATAAAGATCCGAGCTTGCTATAACAATGAAATTCTCTTCCTCTCTCAAAACATCTGACAGTGCCTTACTGGCGGTAACCACTGTCGATTCATCTTGAATTCCCATCATTATTGGAACAATTTCGAAATCATCCAATACATATTGCAGGAATGGAATTTGTACCTCTATTGAATGCTCTCCCGAGTGCACATCAGGGTCCGAGATAAAGATTGGAGATGAATCCACTATTTTCTTCGCAAGTCTTTCATTTATCCTGACTTCTCCAAGTGGCGTTAGCCAGGCTCCACTATCAAAAACAGCCATTCCTGTAAATGGTATCTGATGACTCGGTCCTATAATTATTACTGTTCTTATATCCTTGCCTTTCAAAATTTTATAACCAGTCGCTGCAACAATACCTGAAAATGGATATCCTGCGTGTGGCGAGATGAGTCCCTCAATTTTTCCCTTAACTTTTCGAGTTTCTGCTTTTTCAAAAAGATCGTT
>CAYNMM010000123.1:0-6607 GCA_964398355.1 uncultured bacterium | reverse complement strand
TTTGAGATAAGGGGATTCATATACACTACGAACCAACTTGAGGGGTTGTTCAAAGAGGTGAAGCGTAGGCTCAGAGTTATGGAGATACTGCCAGAGGAAGAGAATGCTGATAAAATTCTTTATCTAATTTTTTCTGATCTTAATGAGAGATATTTAAGAAGGAGACTTCCGGGTTTGGAGTTAGTATTTACTCAAAGATTGCAATCTGTTGCCCAGGAGGTGATATGATGATAAAATATCTTGAGACACTATGCTTTAAATTGGCAAACCTTGCTTACATTTTACAATTGTTCCAGTGAACACTTTATATCAAAAATTTTTATTATTCCTGATCAACATAAAGTCTCTCAAGAATTAAATCTTTCATTTCCTGAAAAATATGTTTGGAATTTGATAAATTTATTTTCTACCTTCTACGAAACGTTTGCGTAAGGGGGAATCTGTCATTTTATTATCATTCCAATTCACTTCTGCATGGCTGATATTCGAGACCAAATAGAGGAAATTAATTGACATAACCGCCAGTTTTCCAACGACGATAATAAAGATTTTTCAAAACACTACGAATTTACCATAGAGCTCCATATATTTTCGACAATTGTGGACCAGAATTAGGAAGGTTACCGGGAGAATCTGATCAGCATGATATCTCCGTCCTGGACAACATAATCCCGTCCCTCCAGACGAACAGCCCCATGCTCTTTTGCTTTCTTCATATCGCCGTCAAATTTCATGAGTTCCTCAAAATTAATTACCTCTGCTCGAATAAATCCTCTGGCAAGGTCTGTATGTATTTTCCCGGCCGCTTCCTTTGCTGTAGAGCCTTTTTTAATTGGCCAGGCCCTAACTTCCTTCTCACCGGCAGTCAAAAACACGATATATCCAAGCACACTAAAGATTTTCTGGATCAGCAAGTCAGTCGTTGGTCTTTCAAATCCATAGGCTTTAAACATCTCTATTCGGTCAGTGTCATCCAGATCAACAATCTCTTGTTCAAGTGGTAAACATGTTCTTAAATATTCCAGCTTGCTATCGTTGAGTTTGGCGACAAGTTTAGAGTCCACTTCGCCATTTTCAAATTTTTCTTCCGATTGATTCAGGAGTATGACTCTTGGCCTGTTTGTGGCGAATGTATATCCCTTGATAAGATCGCGCTCGTGTTGACTTAAATCAACACGCCAGAGGGGTATCTCATTTGACAAAGCGCTCTCGAGTTTTTTCAACACGTTAATCAATTCATCTGAAACTTTTCTTACCTTCCTCTCCTTTTCAAGTCTCTCCAATTGTGAAGTTACAAGTGACAAATCACTCAGGATAAGTCGGAGGTTGATTTCCTCAAAATCATCAATAGCTGAGAATGGTTCAAAATCAGGTACCACATGAATAAAAGCATCAAATCCACTCATTGCATTTATAATTTCACCAGCGTTTTGCTCTTTCCACATCTTTCCAAATCCGTTGAAATCGAAAAGTTCAAAACTTGCATACGTAATCTTCTGAGGACTATAAATCCGGGCAAGTGCATCCACTCTCGAATCTGGAATGAATACCTGTCCGATATGGTCTATAAATCCTTTTCCACGACTCGACTTTCCTCGAGTCATTACATCAAAAAGTGTTGTCTTACCAACACCTTGTGTGCCTATTATTGCAATCTCCATTTTCTCACACCTTTCCAAATAATAAGATTATTCCCCCAGCCAGACTGGCGATGAGGGAACTAAAATAATAAAGCAATGAAGTGAGAACGGCTCCTTCTCGTGTCAATCCTGTTTGAAAAAGTGCCACAAATCCACCTTCTCTCAGTCCAAGTCCACTGATTGTAATGGGAATCATGGCAATCATGTTGATCAATGGGACAAAGAACAGAAATTTATAAAATGGGTAAGAAAATCCAATGGACTTCATTGACATATATGCCGAGATTGCATAAGAGAATTGTATGAGAAATGAAATCAAGATGCCGACGGCCACCCTGTCCATAGAGGACCTGAATTCAAAATACGAATCGTAAAATTTTGCAAATCTTTCACCAATATTAAAAATTTTTACAAATAACATCCATTCGCGAACAACTCTGTAGAAATATTTATTAAACGAGATAAAAAGTAAACTTATTAAAAACAGTGCAGCGACAAGAATAACAAGTCTAAAGTTTGTGGGTAAATTAAAACCTATAGCTACTGCAATAAGAGAAAGGACAGACACGGCGATAAATCCTGTTAATCTATCCATGACAACAACTGCAAAATTGCCTTCGTAATCTTTCATATCTTTACCAAGGTAATATCCTCTTACAACATCCAGTCCCCCTGAGGGTAAAAAATTTCCCATAAAAAAACTAACGAGGTAGATTTTGAGGAGCTTAAAGAAAGGAGTTTCATTGTTCAGGAAGTATTTCCATCTCATTGTTTGAAAAAGTATAGCGATGAAACTGAGGACTATGGCAGCTATATAGGTTATTGGATTGATATGTGCAATGAGCGATAGAATTTTGTAGGGGTGTGTTCTTCTGAGAATAAAATAGAAAGCCAGGATGGTTAGGATTATTCGAATGACGCTGGAGAGTTTTTTCATGGGAGTAAAGCGGAGAGGGTGGGATTCGAACCCACGGTAGGGGGACAACCCCTACAACGGCTTAGCAAGCCGCCGCCTTCAACCACTCGGCCACCTCTCCAGATATGGCGGAGGGTGAGGGACTCGAACCCCCAAGGGCAAACGCCCAGCGGATTTCAAATCCGCCGCCTTACCAATTAGGCTAACCCTCCGTTGCCTTAATTATTTTAAATAGCCGTTCCTCGTCCATCAATCCCTTACTTTCCAGGGAATTTGACAAGTTCAAGAATCGCCATCTCTGCACCATCCCCCTTCCTGAATCCAAGCCTGTAGATTCTGGTATACCCACCGTTTCTGTCTTTAAATAATGGTGCCACTTCGTCAAATAAATAGTTTGTTATCTGCCGGTCAACCAGATACTTTCTAACCAATCTTCTGGAATTGAAATTATCATTTTTCCCGATCGTAATTAACCTCTCAACAAAGCTACGGGTCACTTTTGCTTTCTGAAGTGTGGTCCTTATTCGACCATGTTTTAACAAGGAAATTGCCTGATTCCTGAGCAACGCCTGTCTGTGCTCTCTATCTCTGCCCAGCTTTTTCACCCTGTTTCTATGCCTCATTGGTGACCTCCTTGGTTTCCTCTTCTCCGAGATACTTACTTATATCCATTCCGAAAGAAAGACCGAACCTCTCGAGCTTCTCTTTTATCTCTTCAAGGGATTTCTCCCCAAAATTTTTGACCTGAAGAATTTCCTCCTCGGTCTTGGAAACAAGCTGAGCGATCGTCTCTATACCGGCATCTTTCAAACAATTCGCAGTTCTCTTGGATGGCTCAAGGAAATCGATACTCTTACTCAAAATCTGATGAATCTTCTCTTTTTCCTCAAATTTGAGCTCATCTTTACCATAAGGAGAACCTATCCTTTTCAACACAGGTTCAATAGATTGAAGCAGGGTTTTTGTAGCCATTTCAAGGGCAACATCCGGTTTTATAGTTCCATCAGTCCATATCTCGAGAATGAGTTTCTCGTAGTCTGTTCTTGCCTTTACTCTAACATTTTCCACGGTGTAATTTACCTTAACAATAGGAGAGAAAACTCCGTCAATAAAAATTGTTCCTGCAGGAAAACCCTCTTTAGACATTTCATTCGCAGGTATGTAGCCCCTGCCCTTTGCCACGATCAGCTCAGCGTAGAATCTCGCATCATCCCTCGTCAAAGTCGCGATATGATGTTCTGGATTGACAATCTCAACATACTCCGGGATATCTATATCTCCGGCCTTTATCTCTCTTGCTCCTTCAGCACGGATATACAGTGTCGCCGTTGTACTCACATCTTCATCAAGTCTGAGTCGGATTCCTTTGAGATTTAATACAATCTGAGGAACCTCTTCCATAACCCCCGGAACCGTTGAGAATTCATGGGTCACTCCGTCAATTCTCATTGCGACTATCGAGTATCCCGGAATAGACGAAAGGAGAACCCTCCTCAACGCATTTCCTATGGTTATTCCATAACCTCTTTCCAGTGGAACATATACAAATCTTCCATACCTTTCATCGAGTTCCTCAACAAATATACCTTCGGGTAAAACAAACTGTGTGTCAAACATAAATAATCACCTCACTACTTAGAGTATAGCTCAATGATGAGCCTTTCTGTTATCGGGTGTGTTATGTCACTTCTAACAGGGTATCTCAGAACTTTGCCTGTGAATTTCTCCTTATCGAGGCTCAACCATGCTGGTATTTGTTCGAGATTTGTATCTTCAAGGGCTTCTTTAACAAATGGAATATTTCTGGATTTCTCTTTCAATGAAATTTCATCTCCGGGCCTTACAAGATAGGAAGGAATGTCGACCTTGTGGCCATTAACGATGACATGACCATGGGAAACAAGCTGCCTTGCCTGAGCTCTCGATTTAGCAAATCCAAGATGATACACAACATTATCCAGTCTTCTTTCAAGAAGGGATAGAAGATTTTCACCTACATTTCCACCCATCCTTCTTGCCTTCTCGTAATATCCACGGAACTGCTTCTCAAGTACTCCGTAAATTCTTTTAACTTTTTGCTTTTCACGTAACTGTAAGCTATAGATACTGTGTTTAATTCTTCTCGTTGGTCCATGTACACCGGGTGGATACCGTCTTCTCTCAAAAGGACATTTTGATGTAAAGCATTTTTCTCCTTTAAGGAAGAGCTTCTCTCCTTCTCTTCTACACAATCTACATTTAGGTCCAGTATATCTTGCCATTTGTTATACTCTCCTCCTCTTCGGTGGTCTACAACCATTATGAGGTATTGGAGTTACATCTCTAATAGCGAAGACCTGTAAGCCAGCAGCCTGAATAGCGCGTATCGCCGCTTCCCTTCCAGGGCCAGGACCTTTCACCCAGACTTCAACCCGCTGCACTCCGAGATCCCTGGCCTCTTTCGCAGCAGCCTCAGCTGCCTTGGAAGCAGCAAATGGTGTCCCCTTCCTTGTTCCAGAAAAACCAACTGATCCGGAACTCGCCCAGGCTATTGTATTTCCTTTCAAATCAGTAATCGTCACAATCGTATTATTAAAGGTGCTCTGAATATGGGCTATTCCAACAGGTTCTACACCTTTAGCTTTCTTTTTCTTCCTCCTGGTAGCCTCACTTCTCCTTCTTGCCATAAATATCCTCCTTATTTCTTCCTCTTCTTAAAAATGTTTCCTCGAGGTCCCTTCCTCGTGCGTGCATTCGAACGGGTCCTTTGACCTCTTACTGGAAGTCCCATTTTATGTCTTAATCCACGATAACATCCTATATCAATCAGCCTTTTGATATTCCTCTGGATCTCGGCTCTTAATGCACCTTCTACTTTGTACTTATCCACCTCTGCTCTCAATTTTGCAATTTCCTCTTCGGTCAGATCCTTCACTCGTTTGTCAGGGTCAACTCCTGAATCGTTGATTATTTTCCATGCTGTAGAACGTCCTATACCAAAAATATAGGTTAAACCTACCCAAACTTTTTTATTTCTCGGTAAATCAACTCCAGCTATTCTTGCCATTAACGAACCTCCTAACCCTGTCTCTGCTTATGCTTTGGGTTCTCACAAATAACCATCAATTTTCCTCTTCTTCTCACAATTTTGCACTTTGGACACATTTTTTTGACAGAAGACCTTACTTTCATATATATCTCCTCCATTCAGGGAATTCAAAAGGTATATAATGATACCTATTCGAATTCCCCATGTCAATGCTTTTATTTTAACAACAAATCCCTTCCCGATGGGAAGTTTAACTACTTATACCTGTACACTATTCTTCCACGAGTGAGATCGTAGGGGGAAAGTTCCACTGTTACACGGTCACCTGGCAATATCCTGATAAAGTGCATCCTCATTTTACCGGAAACGTGAGCCAGAATAACATGTCCATTTTCCAGCTCAACTCTGAACATAGCATTTGGTAAAACCTCTTTTACCGTTCCTTCAACTCTTATAACATTTTTTTTCTTAGACATGGCCTTCCTTACGATATTTTTGAAAGGATTTCTGGACCGTTATCAAGAATGGCAATTGTATGCTCAAAATGAGCAGACAGTGAGCCATCTTTTGTCACGACGGTCCATCCATCCTTTTTAGTTTTAACATGTGGCCGTCCCATATTCACCATGGGCTCAAGCGCGAGTGTCATGCCTCTCTTCAGTACAGGACCCCTTCCTGGTGGCCCATAATTCGGTATGAAAGGCTCCTCATGTAACTTTAACCCCACACCATGTCCTCCAAGATCTCTAACTACAGAAAATCCTTCCTTTTCGGCAGTAATTTGAATAGCATGTGATATATCTGATAGTCTGTTACCTGGATATGCCTGATTTATCCCATTATACAAAGCTTCCTCCGTAGTTTCCACAAGCTTTCTAACCTTTGGAGGAACATCACCAACAATTACAGTTATTGCTGCATCCCCGATGTAACCATTCAAATTAACACCAACATCAACCTTTACAAGATCCCCTTCCTTAATCTTTCTATTCCCGGGTATTCCATGCACTACTTCATCGTTAA
>CAYNMM010000122.1:0-6787 GCA_964398355.1 uncultured bacterium | reverse complement strand
AAAGCGGAAGAGAAACCAGTCAATAGGCTTTCATTATGTTTTTGCTTCTTTTACACGGGATGCATAAAAAATCTTGCCCTTACAGTGCGGAAGTGCTGTTGCGGAAGTTTACCTTCAAACCCCTCCCCCGCAGCACTTTTCAGCTGTGGGGGAAGATTAAGGAGGGGACAAAAAGGAAAATTGAGAGTGAAAAGTAAGTAGGTTTTTGCCCTCCCCTTTATCCTCTTCCTCTTCGTGGGAAGGGAAGTTGAGTGACTCTTCTTTTCGCTCTCTTAAACTCCAACAATCTCTTCCGAGTTCGTGGGAGGGGGGACGGTCGATGCTCTCCTCCCGCACAGTGGGAAGAGAGGTTGTGTATGCATTCTCACAGGCGTGAAGGGGAATTGTAGATTGGACCTCGCATACAGGGAGCGGAGGTTATGCACGGACCCGGCGTATCGGGAGAGAAGTTGCGTTATGGATCCTCGCAAAGCGGGAAATAATGCTATGGAAGGATCATCCCGCGTATCGGAAGGAAATATTTCGAGTGATCCCACTCACTTGGTCGAACATGGTAGATGGATGTTCCATAAAGCAGAGAAGAAGTTGGGGTTATCCCCCAAGTTTATAAAAGTATGTCGATGAACTTCCGCAACTAAAAGGTGGATATTTAAATGTAAATTTGCTCGCACGGAGAAAAATTTATTAAAGACATCTCCACAACACCGAAAAATTTAAATTGATACTGGTAGATTATTTATCAAACACTTTTCCCCTGATCAGTTGGAGAGGCAAACAATATCTGTACGCTGTCAAATTCATTTACCTTTTACCCCGTTTGGTTTTAAACTTAAAGTCATGATTCGGAAAATCTTGAGTGTCATGGAACATGTTTTGAGACTCAAAAGGTTTCACAGGAGTGGCTGGTGCTACTATGGTGTCTTCTCGCCGGAAAGTATTGCTGATCACAGTTTTTCTGTGTCATTTCTTTCTCTGCTCCTATCTCAGTATTACAGGTCAAAGGGATTTCATATTGATGAATCAAAGGTTCTCAAGATGTCCATTTTGCACGAGATCGGAGAGGCACGACTGGGAGACCTCCAGCTCGATGCGAGGAGACTTATTGGTATGGATCATCTTTCCAGAGTCGAAGAAAAGGCTGTTAAAGAAATCCTTACAGATTTTCCCGAGCTTGTTTCGATCTGGAAGGAATTTGAGGCAGGTGAAACCCCGGAGGCTCTTATAGTCAAAATTGCAGATAAACTGGAGTTACTCCTTCAGGCTCTGGATTACGAGAAAAGAGGTGCAAAAAACCTGGATCGAATTTTTGATGACTTTGAGAATAGAAAAAATTTTGGTAAACTTCCTGATATTGAAAAATTTGTTGAAGAAATTTGTAACATAAGGAGAAAAATATGAGTGTAAAAATTTCACCTTCAATCATAGCTGCGGATTTTACGAGATTGAGAGACGAGCTTAGATCAACTGAAGAAGCGGGAGCAGATATGCTCCATCTCGATGTAATGGACGGTGTATTTGTCCCCAATATAACTTTTGGTCCCATGATAGTAGATGCAATAAACAGAATGACTGAACTGCCACTGGACACCCATCTAATGCTGATCGAGCCTCACAAGTATGTGGAAAATTTTGCAATGGCAGGATCGGATATCATAACCTTTCACATTGAGTCAAAGAGTAAGCCAAGGGTCGTTATAAAAATGATAAAAGACCTCGGTAAAAAGGTGGGAGTGTCTCTCAATCCCAAGACACCTGTTCGCGTTCTTTACCCTTACATGGAGGAATTTGACCTGATCCTTGTGATGGGTGTAAATCCCGGCTTCTATGGTCAGGAGTTTATTCCATCAGTAATTCCAAAGATTGAGAGACTTGTGGAAATAAAGAGAACGGGGTTAAAGTTTGAGCTTTCAGTTGATGGAGGCGTGAATGAAGAAAATGCGCACAGGTTAATAGAGATGGGAGTGGATATTCTGGTAACAGGTAAGTATTTCTACAGTAGTGAAGACAGGAAGAGGCTTGTAGATCACTTGAAAAGTCAAGGATAAATAATTATAATAAGCTCCAAACTCTAAAGGAGGCTCGTTGTGGTTAAGATCAGACTGCAGAGGACAGGGAAGAGGAATAGACCATCATACAGAATAGTGGTAACGGATTCGAGGAATCCCAGAGATGGAAAGGTGCTTGATATAATAGGGTATTATGATCCACTGAAGGATGGAAACTTCAGGGTTGACCTCGAGAAATTAGAGGAGTGGATATCCCGAGGGGCGCAGATGACCCCGAGAGTTAAGAGCATAGTAAAGTTAACAAAAAAGGGTATGCCCACCACTACTTAAAAGGAGGAGTAAACAATGGGAGACCTGAAAGAGCTTATCGAGTATGTAGCAAAAGCATTGGTTGATCATCCAGAGGAAGTTTCAGTGAAGGAGATTCCTGGAGAGAAGACAGTCATTTACGAGCTGAAGGTTGGCGAGGGCGATCTCGGAAAGATCATCGGAAGAGAGGGTAAAACAGCAAAGGCTATCAGGACAATTATTTCGGCCGCTGCCATGAAAAAAGGCAAGAGGGCCGTCCTGGAGATCCTTGAGTAAAACCCTTTGTGAAATACAAAGGCCCTATTGTAATTGGGAGAATTGGAAAACCTTTTGGATATAAGGGTGAAGTTAAATTTATTTCTGAAATACCAGAATTCCGGAAGTTTCGAACCCTCAGGGTTCAACTACCTAAGCTCGGTTACAAAAAACTTGAAGTAGAATATTTCAAACCCGCGGGTGGGCATACCCTTATTATTAAATTCGCAGGGATTGATTCTGAAGAGCTCGCATCTCAGTTAAAAGGGCTTGAAGTCTTTGTTGAACCGGAGGAACTCCCCAGATTGGATGAAGGGGAGTTTTATTTCTTTGAGCTTATAGACTTCGAAATTGTTGACGAAAAAGGCTCTTTGATAGGTAAGCTTGAATACATCGAATCCACACCGGCGCACGAAATCTTTGTTGTTTCTACACCTGAAGGCCGAGAAATTATGATCCCTGTGGTGAAAGAGTTTGTATTGAAGATAGATAAGGAGAGCGGAAAAATCGTGGTCAGGTTACCCCATGAATGACAGATGGATATTCGATTTCATCGCCGTGTTTCCAGAGCTGATTCAGCCCATGCTGGATTTCGGTCCTCTCAAGAAAGTTATTGACGCAGGAACACTTGAAGTGAGGCTTTTTGATTTAAAAAAGTTTGCAGACAGCCCGAAAGAGATCGACGACTATCCATTTGGCGGCGGTCCGGGAATGGTTTTGAAACCTGAACCAATTAAGAGAGCGCTTGAAAAAACGGGGGGTGGTTATGTAATATATCTTTCACCCCAGGGCGAGAAGCTCACTCAGGAGCTTGCACACAAGCTCCTCGAAAAGAGGCATATTGTGTTTATCTGCGGTAGATACAAGGGAATTGACGAAAGGATTGTTGAAAAATACGTGGACATGGAGTTATCAATCGGAGATTTCATACTCTCTGGCGGTGAAATCGCTGCTATAGTGGTTCTTGATGTTCTTGCGAGACTGCTGCCTGATGCCATGGGAAATGTTGATTCTGCAAAAACCGATTCTTTTGAGAGAAATTTACTGGACGCTCCATATTACACGCGTCCGAGAGAGTTTGAGGGCGAAAGGGTGCCGGAAGTTTTACTTTCTGGGAATCACGCTGCAATAGAAAAGTGGCGTAAAAAAGAAGCACTCAGGAGAACTCTTTTAAAAAGACCTGATTTGCTTGAAAATATTGACCTCTCTCCAGAAGAAAAGAGGTTGTTAGAAGAAATCATTAAGGAGGTATTGGCTCATGAAAGACCACATAATAAGGGAAATTGAGTCGGAATTTATGAGAAAAGATATTCCAGACTTCAAGGCGGGTGATACGGTCCGGGTTTACATCAGAATAAAAGAAATGAAGGAAAATCCCAAGACAAAGAAGATCGAAGAGAGAGTCAGACTTCAGCCCTTCGAAGGAGTCGTGATCAGAAGAAGAGGGAGTGGTCTTCAGGAAACATTCACTGTCAGAAAGGTAACCCAGGGTATCGGAATAGAAAAAATCTTTCCCATTCATTCACCAATTATTGAGAGAATTGATGTCATTCGCAGGGGTAAGGTCAGAAGAGCAAGGATCTACTACATCCGTGAAAGAAGGGGTAAGGCTGCAAGAATTAAAGAACTGAGATAAGGGGGGAGAAATGACCAAGGATGACATAGTTACCCAGATCGCTATGAAAACCGGCATTACCAAAAAAGATGTAAAAGCAATGGTTGAAGCCATGCTTGCGACCATGAAAGAGGCTTTCCTGAATGAGGAAAGGATTGAACTCCGGGGGTTCGGCGTCTTCGTCACGAAAACCAGAAAGGGAAAAAAGGGGAAGAATCCCAGAACAAATGAGGACATTTATATTCCTGACAAGAAGACAGTCGTATTCAAACCATCTAAAACGGTAATGAGGATTTTAAACTCAAAAAAGGGAGGTAAATGAATGCCCTGCGGAAGAAAAAGAAAGAGAAAAAAGATAAAAAAACATAAGCTCAAGAAAAGAAGAAAAAGAGATAGACACAAGAAAAAGAAATGAAAGCGGTTGTGATCTCTGATACCCATATTCCTTCGAGAGCAAGGGATATACCGAAGGTAATATGGAATGAGATCGAGACCGCTGATCTAATAATCCATGCCGGGGATTTCACCACCGTGGATTTTTATGTTGAATTGAAAAGTGTAAAACCCATAAAAGCTGTCCATGGAAACATGGACGAAATTGAACTGTTTCATCTGCTGAAGGAAAAGGAAATTTTTGAACTGGAGGGGGTAAAGGTTGGTCTCACTCATGGGTTTGGCGCCCCTTATGGGATCGAACAACGAGTTTTGAAAATGTTTGAAAAGGACGAAGTTGACCTGATAATTTTTGGGCACAGCCATATACCTGTGTTTAAAGAGATCAACGGGATCAAACTTCTCAATCCGGGGACACCGACAGATACAATATATGCCCGCCGTCAAAGCTATGCTATTCTTGAGATTAAGGATAAAACTATAAGGGCAGAGATCAAGTACCTTTCCTGAAACTCCCCCGAAACCTTTCTTTCTTCCACCTGAAGAACCTGGCCCTGGAAATTCCTAATTTTTTCCAAGTAGCATCACTCCATCGCAGTCCAAACTTACGAACAGCTGCTTCCCAAATTTTTTCCTCCAGTTCCTTTATGGTAATGTTATTATCGATAAGGTATTCAAGAATGCTTTCTGGAGATACAACCTGCAGTTCAGGGTCATTTCTAATTTCACCTATCAATCTTGTTGCTATAATGACATCATCAAGTTGTACAGTATTCAAATCGAAATCTTCAAACCTATCAAGTATTTTAAATAGGGTTCTAACATTACCTGGAAAATCGTACTTGTTCACAAGAAAATCTATCGCCTTATCAGTAAATTTAAGGTACGGAGCTTTGAATTTTATAAGTTCGGGAATATCATCTCTTCTTTCTCTCAATGGAGGTATATGGATATGATGTGAAAATATCCTTGTAAACAGATCCTCTCTGAATTTTCCTTTTTGGACCATATCTTTGAGATTTTTATTTGTCGCAAGGACTAACTTACCTTTAAACCTGAGGGGCTTGGAAGTGCCCATTCGATAAAAAGTTCTGGTTTCTATAACTTCAAGTAATTTTCCCTGCAATTTTAAGGGCAAATCGCCTATTTCATTCAAAAATAGAAGTCCATTCCCAACTATTTCGAATAAACCAGGATATTCACTAACACCTGTAAAAACATTCTTCCCAACGCCAAACAACTGAGTATGAATGTGGGCTGGATCATCAGAATAGTTTCCTATATCAAAACTTACAAATTTGGGAAAATCATGGACAGTAGCCATAGCCTTTGCTAATGCATCTTTACCAGTTCCTACTTCTCCCGTTATCAAAATAGGATTACTTGACTTGACAAATTTTTCAGCAAGATCGATAACCTTCAATGTTTGAGTCGAAACAGCGACAAACCCAGCTTCTCTATATTTACCTGCTATTCTCTTTAATTCTTCTATTTCTCCAGAAACATCAGGAACTAACTGCCTAAGCTTTGTAACAGCATCTTCAATAGAGGTTATTTCAAGTGGAATTCCACCCAAGTTTAGAGCTTTTATAAAAATATCATCTCTCGCGAATTTTGTAGCCAGAATGACCGGGATCTTATGCAGAAACTTCCTTACTCTCTGCAATACAAAAAATCCTTCCACATTTGGATTTCTACTTATAAACATTTCAGCTCTACTTTGGTCTCTTTGGATAACAAGATCAATAACAACAAGCTCAACATTTCGACTCTCAACCAGAGTATTTATAAAAGGCACACTTTCAGCATATCTAACAACTATTTTTCCAGGGAATGCCTTTTTTACAACCTCTTCAATTGTACCGTCATCATCAAGTACATATATACTCATTACCCCCTTCTCCTTTTATGTTAAAAATAATTTTATTGTAAACTTTGTTCCTCTGCCGGGACGGGATTTAATTTCAAGAGATCCATACTTTTCAATAAAGTCTTTTACTTTAACCAAGCCAAAGCCTCTGTCTTTTCCACGCTTTCCGTAACTAAACCCAGGTTCAAAAATCTTTTCTGTAATAAAATCAGGTATTCCAACTCCGTTATCTTCGATATTTATTATCAATTCCGTTATTTTATCTTGCACGGTGATTTTGACAGTTGGCGAACCTTCAGGAGTAAAATTTTCAAAAGCCTCTGCAGCATTTTCTAAAAT
>CAYNMM010000121.1:0-2877 GCA_964398355.1 uncultured bacterium | reverse complement strand
CTTCTCATCACCCGTTTTACGGTACCTGAACGTCCACGCTGCAAGAGCAATGGACATCCCGACTATAACTCCTGCAAGCAGATTGTGCACGTCACTCCACAAAGCGTAAGGGAAATTCAGAGCTACAGTTGGCTGGAAAAGAATTACACCAACTTTTTGGGACACTTCAGGATTCTGAATGATCGCCTGAAGCGGTTTTCCGCTTGCGAGAAGTAAGATTTTAAGAGTTACGAGTTTCTGGGCGTCCATTGCCAGAGGCCCGAATTCTGGCATGAAGGGGTATATTGCAGCGGGAACTCCACCTGTACCCCAGGGAGCCACCAACCAGCTATTCACTGTCGTTATAAGAACTCCAGACATTAAAGCGAAAATCCAGTAGAGGAAGAGGATTACAAGACTTTTTGCTGGTTTTATCCTGCCCAGTGTGACAACGAAGAGAACGAGTAGGGCGATCTCGTTGGCGAAGGCGATGAGTTCGAGGGCAAGAGGGGCGAAGACGAAACTTGCTATTGCCAATATAGTTCCCGGCCACGCCTGAACGAGTCCAAATTCAACCAGCGTTCCCGTAACTGCACCTAAGGCGAAGTTAACAGCCAGAACCATTGTCATCCTCTTTGCAGCCTTCATGTAATGCTCCTCGCCCGTTTTGGAATATTTGAAGAGTAGGGCCATTATGGCCACGGGAAACCCGAGCGTTATTGCCACGAAAATCGAATGGAAGTAAATCCCGAAGGCGGAGAGTTTTAGAAGGGGTGAAACGTCCAAGTTACCACCCCCCGAAATCCCCACATTCAACCACACGTACCATGATTAAACATACCTCAAACTAACTTTTAAACTTTTTCTTACGAAAGTCGAACTAAATTTATTTCATAATATCCCACAAAAAATTAAGAGTAATAATTTGCAAAGATCTTCCTTAATTCTCTTTTCATAATTTTCCCCGATGGAGTTTTTGGAAGTTTTTCTGGATCCAGAACTATCACTGCTTTCGGAACTTTAAAGGGGGACAGTTCCTTTCTGCACAAGTCAATGATTTCTTCAGGGTTTATTTTCTTCCCAGGTTTTGGTGTTACAATTGCCGTAACTGCCTCAATCCATTTCTCATGGGGTAGACCGATAACCGCAACCTCCCACACATCAGGATGTTTGTATATAACCTCCTCCACTTCCCTACTCGAAACGTTTTCTCCTCCAGTCTTTATCATATCCTTTTTCCTGTCAACCACCTCAATGAACCTCTCCTCGTTCATAATACCAATATCTCCACTGTGGAACCACCCGCACTCGAAGGCCTTCTCAGTTTTCTCTGGATCTTTGAAGTACATGAGCATTACATGCGGACCTCTGCCGCATATCTCTCCAGGTACACCCGGCTGTGTTATTTCGTTATGATTTTCATCTTCAAGCCTCGTTTGCATATTTAACCCACTTCTTCCTGCAGTTTTCGGCCATCTCAGAATCTCATCGTGATTTGCAACCGTATGGTACGGGGCGAGTTCGGTCTGGCCATAGTATTGGTAAAATTTCGCCTGTGGGAGTTTGGACATCAATTCCCTGAGGGGACCTTCCGGGAAGATCGAAGCTCCATAATAACACTTTCTCAGGGAACTCAGATCGTACTTATCAAAATCAGGGTGTCTCAGCAAGCCGATCCAAACTGTAGGGGCGAGAAAGAGCATCGTCGGCCTATATCTGTCCACATACTCCAAGATGTTATCGGGCTGGGGATCCACAAGCATGACGTTACTACCACCAATGTAAAACACGGGCATCATGAAAACATCCCGCTGGGCGCAGTGATAGATCGGCATGGTGTTCAGGCAAATGTCATCCGCAGCATACTCCCCGTCAACAATGCAACCAACGTACTGGGCAATAAGAGATTCATTGAGGTGTACAACAGCCTTAGGTAAAGTCTCCGTCCCGCTGGTATAGGTTATCTGTACGGGATCCTCAATGTTCATCACCACATCCGGCTCTTCCGGAGAGTAACTGGAGTACCACTCGTCAAAACTCAACCACCCGTCATCAGGAGGGTCAGAATTTGAACCTTGATCCGACCATATGAGTGTTTCAACAGTCTTGAGATCGTCCAGCACATCCTTAATTCTCCCATAGAGAGCATCTTCTACAATGAGTACCTTGGCCTCTGAGTGATTCACACAGTAGGCAAGATCCTTGCCGTACATGAGATAGTTCAAGGCAAGATAAATTGCTCCTGCTTTTGCGGCTCCAAAAATCGTCATAACGTGATGCAAGGTGTTGTGGGCGAGAATCGCAATTCTGTCGTATTTCTGAATTCCAAGATCGATGAAGGCGTTTGCCAGTTTGTTTGACTCCCTGTCAAGTTCGGGGTAGGTCATTCTAATCTCGCCTTTCGAAGGGTGATTGAAAACCAGTGCAGTTTTTTCTGGGTATCTCCAGCCACTCCTTTTTAAGAAGTCTGCAATTACCCACCTCCTTGTTTTGTGATACCTGTTCCTCAGTTTTCTAACATTCTCCTCAGTTATTTTAAAAAACTCTTCCATGCATACTGTTAATTTTTACAATAATTAATTTTTCGATTTACTTTAAGCATCCATACCCAAACCGATGTAAGTTCAAAACCAATTAAAGATTAGAACCGGAAGTAAAAGAGCCAGGGCCCGGATTTGAACCGGGGTCAGCGGATCTGCAGTCCGCCGCATAGCCCCTCTGCCACCCTGGCTTTCTGGTTTATCTGGTTTAAACCCCTACTATCATCCACCTATCCATCCACACATCATCTACAACTTCTCATCTACAACTTCTACGGCTTTCTACAGCCTTCAACTCTCCACAGCTTTCAATCCCCATACGGGAAAGTTTGATATTTAATGGTTGTGGTGTTGTACG
>CAYNMM010000120.1:0-59577 GCA_964398355.1 uncultured bacterium | reverse complement strand
TATTTACTGCGAGCTTTAATTTTTCCAGGTCATAAATACCACGATTAGAGGGTAACGGACGGGGGATCACTCTGGAGATGAAAGCGAGATGACCTGATTCAAAATTATAGATGTGGGATTTTTCTTCGACGATAACCTCCTCACCTTCTGTAGTCCATACTTTAACGGCTATAGCATTTCCCATAGTTCCGGATGGTACGTAAAGGGCTGCCTCTTTGCCCACCTTCTCGGCGGCTATTTCTTCCAGCCTTTTTACTGTGGGATCATCTCCAAGCACATCATCTCCCACAACCGCATTTTTCATAGCCTCCCGCATCTCTTCAGTTGGTTTAGTAACAGTATCGCTCCTGAAGTCAGAAATTCGCATTTTTCGCAGTCCTCTTTATTTTATAAATTTTACTTCCAGCAGGAGCAAATCCAGACTTTAAAAGCAGGTGCTTCTTTCCCTGGGCAGATGTAAGGTACTGATATTTGCGATATCTAAGGATTCTCTCGACCCTTGCAACCATAAGAGAGTCTCTCATGCTCTTATACTGTCTCGAGGAATTCAAGTATGATTTGAAGACCCGCTCCGCCTGGAATGCCGTATAAAACATGAACCCCATGATCAAGATTAATGTAATGATCTCCTTTATTTTTGAGAAGAATTGTTTGATATTCACTGTTTCGGATTAAGGGCTTTTCTACCGAGGAAAACTGCTGTATAAGACAGTTCTTCCTCGATCTGTAAAAGTCTATTGTACTTCGCTATTCTCTCGGACCTTGATAGAGAGCCAGTCTTTATCATCCCCGTGTTCGCAGCGACAGCGAGATCTGCAATCGTTGTATCCTCTGTTTCACCTGATCTATGTGATATGATCGCTGTAAATCCAGCTTTATGGGTTAATTCAATGGCTTCCAGAGTCTCGGTCACCGTGCCTATTTGATTTAACTTTATGAGGACTGAATTTGTCGTTTTTTCTTTTATCCCACGAGAAATCAATTTTACATTGGTAACATAAATGTCGTCTCCAACTATCTGTACCTTGTCCCCGAGCTTTGCTGTGAATAGTTTGAAACCTTCCCAATCGTCTTCTGCAAAGGGATCTTCAAAGGAAACGATGGGAAACCTGCGGAATAAATCGTCGTAGTAGTCAGCCAGCTCTTTTGATGACAGTTCTTTCCCTTCAAGGAAATATTTGCCATCTTTGTAAAATTCTGATGCGGCTGAATCCAGCGCTATGGCAATATCTTCGCCCGGTGTGTATCCTGCTTTTTCAATAGCTTCAACAAGAAGGGATATCGCCTCTTCTGTGCTATTTAAATTTGGAGCAAATCCACCCTCATCACCTACTCCAGTAAATTCCCCTTTTTCTTTCAGGATCCTTTTTAGAGTGTGAAAGGTT
Source organism: uncultured bacterium (assembly GCA_964398355.1). GTDB lineage: Bacteria > Hydrothermota > Hydrothermia > B15-G9 > WFZT01 > WFZT01. The sequence goes on along the minus strand of CAYNMM010000120.1, from coordinate 58,192 downwards.
TCTGCACCATACCGCAAGGCTTCTCTGAAATTTGGTGCCCCAAGTGGAACAAGCATAAATTCCTGGATGTCGAGATTGTTGTCGGCGTGTACTCCGCCGTTAATAACATTCATAAATGGAACGGGCATCGTTTTTGCATTAACACCGCCTATGTACCTATAAAGGGGGAGGCTTGATGACGCTGCTGCAGCTTTGAGGACTGCCATTGAAACACCAAGAATTGCATTTGCACCGAGTTTGGACTTGTTCTCTGTACCATCAAGACTAATAAGGAAATCATCAATTGCGACCTGATTCATTGCGTCCTTTCCTTCAAGCTCAGGAGCTATCTTCTCGTTCACATTAGCAACTGCTTTCAGGACTCCCTTACCACCATACCGATTTTTGTCGCCATCCCTCAATTCCAGTGCTTCGTGTTTTCCCGTAGACGCTCCGGATGGAACAGTGGCTCTCCCAAAAGAGCCATCATCAAGCCAGCAATCTACCTGAACAGTTGGATTCCCTCGTGAATCCAGAACTTCTCTTGCTTTGATTTTCTTAATCTTTGCCATCTTTAAAACTCCTCGTTTAATTTTCTTTTAATCATTTTTATTTTAAGCTCAATCTTGCCGAGATGCACGCGAAGGTGAAGCATGACTGCATAAAGGATTGTAAACGTAAGCAAGGAAAATAAGAGTGCATGTAACATTCTGGGCGCAATAGCAACCCCCTTTCTGGAGCTTTCTATAACAACAGGATGTAAAGATCTCCACAACCTTACTGAAATAAAGACAAGAGGTACATCGAGGAAGCCAATAATCGCTATTATTGCGGAGAGTCTTGCTCTTTTCGCGTCTTCTTCGACGAATCCTCTTAAAATGAAGTACCCCACGAAGATGAACCATAAAAGAAGCATAGTCGTCAATCTTGGATCCCATGTCCAGTAGGTGCCCCATGCGGGTTTTGCCCACATTGACCCAGTGAGTATTGCCAGTGTAGCAAATACAATGCCGATTTCTGCTGATGCACTTGCTATTATGTCATACTCAATATTTGACTTTGCAAGATACAGGATGCTGAAGATAAAAGTGACAGCAAATGCAATCATCATCACCCATGCAAGAGGGACGTGAAAATAGAATATTCGCTGAATTTCACCAAGTATTACCCCGTGTGCCCCAGGCCACTTCGCTCTCGGTGCGTAAATAAATGCCCCATAAAGAGCAATTATCATAAAAGGAAAAGTTAACCAGAGAAAAAATTTGTAGAGCTTATTGTTCATCTCACCACCTCACTTTTAATTCTCTTGCCGCCTTAACTTCATTTAATCTCCTGACCGGTGTATTGTGTGGTGCTTCATGTAAAATCTGAGGATTCTCCATAGCTTCCTTTTTGATCCTTATCAAAGTTTCTGCAAATCTATCAAGAGTTTCTTTACTCTCAGTTTCTGTAGGTTCTATCATCAATGCCTCAGATACTATTAATGGGAAATAAATTGTAGGGGCATGAAATCCATAGTCAAGTAATCTCTTTGCAACATCAAGTGTTTTTACCTTTCCGTACTTTCTTAAAAACTTGCCAGACAACACGAATTCGTGCATGCAATGGGTTTTATAGGGGAGTGTGTACTCTTCTTGGAGGAGAGATTTCAAATAATTTGCATTGATAACAGCATTTTCTGCCACACTCTTCAATCCTTCCTCGCCCATCATAAGAATATAAATCAAAGCTTTTATAAATACATTAAAATTTCCATAGAAAAAGTGCACTTTGCCTATTGAATCAGGAAAATTGTAGGAAAGTTTGAGCTGTCCGTTTTCATCAACGATTCTTGGAACAGGAAGGAATGGCTCAAGGGACTTTTTAACTCCAATAGGACCAGATCCCGGTCCTCCTCCCCCATGAGGTGTAGAGAAGGTTTTGTGTAAATTAAAGTGCATGATATCGAAGCCAAGGTCACCCGGTCTGATGTATCCCACAAGAGCATTCATATTAGCTCCATCCATATACATGAGCCCTCCAACCTGATGTACCAGACGCGAAATTTCCATTATTTCTGTTTCAAACAGTCCAAGAGTGTTAGGGTTTGTCACCATGAATGCAGCGACCTCTTCATTTAAATTTGCCTTCAGGTCCTCAATATCAACCCTTCCATGTTCATTGGACCTGATCTGTTTGGCTATATATCCTGAAATTGTTACCGATGCCGGATTTGTGCCATGAGCTGAATCTGGAATGAGGATGTATTTTCTCGGATTTCCCTGTTTCTCGTGGTATCTCCTGACGATCATCATACTCGTGAGTTCTCCGTGGGCTCCAGCAGCAGGTTGTAAACTTACTGCATCAAAGCCAGATATTTCTGCAAGAAGATTTTCAAGTGTTTTCATCAAACGAAGCGCACCCTGGACAGTTGATGAAGGTTGTAAAGGGTGTATATTCAAAAATCCCTCAAGTCTCGCCAGTTTCTCATTAATTTTGGGATTGTATTTCATCGTGCATGAACCAAGAGGATAAAAACCCTTATCAACGTTGTAATTCATGTTGGAAAGTCTAACAAAGTGTCTTACAACTTCATTCTCCGTTACTTCAGGCAATTCCGGAGGAGATTTCCTGAGTAGTTTTTCCGGGATTAATTCTTTCAAATCTCTTCTCTCACCATCATAATGGGGTAGTGAATATCCCTTCCTTCCCCTTTTTGAAAGCTCAATGATTAACTTCTCCGGCATAAAAAACCTCCTATTTTTTAATGTACTTATCAATGATTGACTTGAACGCTTTTGGATTCACTGTTCTAACCCCAAGTTTCTCAGCCCATTTGATAATACCGTGATCACTTGTGACAAGTGCACCATTTAATTCCATAGCAAGGAGAATCAGGTCAACGTCCTCCTTGGAATCTATTATGCCACTTCTAACGGCATTTCTGTACTTGTTTCTTAGTTTTGATATGGTTTTTGCACTTTCTTCACCGGAACGGACGGCTTCCTCTGCCACCCTCAATCCCTTATCTATCCTTGCTCTAAGCTCCTCTATTAACTCATAGAGCAGGAAACCCGGCACCATCACTTCAAATCTCTTGGGTGGTTTGATATAAATGACAAGCTCTGCATCTCCAGGGAGTTCATTTTCTTCCACAAAATGTAAAAGCTCCTCGTAAACCGAAGGTGGCATATAAAAATCTATTTTTTTTCGTACATTTCTTGCGAGATCGATAAAATTTAGAAAGGCTTCCTGTGTGGATTCCCCAAAAACAACCCGTGTGTCTGGATTTGTGAAAACACTTGTATCAATTACAAATCTATCTCTTGGCAATCTAAACCCTCCGGTGCTCTCGGTATGATTTTGATTCCAGATTTTTTCAAAAGATAAGCAGTTACCCCGATTCCCTTGACAAGCTCACCATTGATATGTACAAGGGTACTTCCACAAGATGGACTTCTTTCCATTAAAAAAGCTGCATCTATTTTTAAAAGTTTTGCGATTTTTAGAACTTCATTTGCCCCTTTTATAAATTGGCCTGTTTTGTCCTCTCCTGACTGAATACCTATCAATTTTGCTTCACCTCTTAAAACTTTCTCAGCATCTCCCCCTTTGAACTCTACAGGCTCTCGTGGAGTTGGTAATCCACCAAGCTGCTCCGGACAAACGGGGATAACCTTTCCTTTTTTAAACAGCTCCAAAACGTAACTATCTGTGTTGGTTTTTCCATCATATCTTGTGCAGAGTCCTATGAGACATGCACTTGCGATGTAAGTCATTAGCCTTCCATAATTTTGATATAGATTCTTCTGTTACGTGGTCCGTCAAATTCACAAAAGAATACCCCTTGCCAGGTCCCAAGTAAAATATCACCATTTCGGATTAAGAGATTTTCGGAAGGGCCGACCATTGTTGATTTGATATGGGCATCAGCATTTCCCTCAAGATGAGCATATCCGGCACCGTAGGGAACAAGTTTCGAGAGCGTATTCTCTATGTCCACTCTCACAGACGGATCAGCATTCTCATTAATGGTTACCGCCGCTGTAGTGTGAGGTACATAAAGTACACAGATACCTTCCTTTACTCCAGATTTCCTGATGATTTCACGGACCTGGGGCGTTATATCAATCATTTCAATTCTGCGGGATGACCTTATCTTTATTTCAAAGATCATGGCAATTCCTCCTGTTTTCCTCTAATAACTACTTCATCTCTACCGTCAACCTCTTTTACAAGAACATCAACAATCTTGTCACGTGGAACTACGACTTTTTTCCCAATGTAATCTGCACAGATAGGTAACTCATTGTTTCCTCTATCGACAATTACGAAGAGTCTTATAATTTCCGGTCTCCCAAAGTCCACAAGAATCTCGTCAAGTGCGCTTCTTACCGTTCTACCCGTATAGAGAACATCATCTACAAGTATTATTTTCTTTCCATTGACGTCAAATTTTATATCCGTGCCCTTTACGATAGGGGCACTTGAAACTAAAGTTAAATCATCTCTGTAAAAAGTTATATCAAGCTCACCGACAGGTACATCAAAGCCTACAAGATCTTTTATTTTGCGTGAAAGTCTTTTTGCAATAGGTACTCCTCGTGTTTTTATTCCAATAATACCAAGATTATGGTAATCCTTAAACTCTCCAGCTATTTCACTTGCAGTCTTTTCAATGACCTCTCTGATTTCATCAGAATCCATCAATTTTTCCATACTTTCAATTATTTGGCTGTGCCTTTAACACGTCAAGCTATTGCTGAGGCCGATCGAAAAAATGCTTTGAGAAAGGGGATGAATGTTTTTTTTAACCTCTTCTCCCGCAAAGCAGGAGAGTAAATTGAATATAATCTCTTCCCACCTCATGAGAGGAAACTGTGGGTGGATCTACTCGCAAGCAAGAGGAAAAATAAAGAGAACTCTTCCACAAAATGAGAGAGGAAGTAATCTCAGTAAAATATTTTTTTCGAACATTATCAGCTATTGCTCTGTTGCTCCCCCCTCTTTCATAACCTTTTCGGAAACGAATATGGGTGATTTTGTTCTCAATGCAATTGCAATTGAATCAGAGGGTCTCGCATCAATACTTATAATTGTTGAATCAATTTTGAAAACTAACCTTGCAAAATATGTGTTTTCTTTCAGATCATTAATAACGACTTTTTCCAGTCTTGCCCCAAATCCATCAATAATGAGTTTAATTAGATCGTGAGTAAGAGGTCTTTCTGTTGCTATTTCTTCAAGAGCATAAGCGATCGAAACTGCTTCTGCCTGGCCAATCCAGATGGGTAATATACGGTCCCCACCTTTCTCCTTAAGTACCACTACAGGTGCTTTAACAGACTCATCTATTAGAATTTGATAAACCTCAACCTCCACAAGCTTGTTAGCCATTTCAATCACCTCATGGTGATAAATTAAAGCTGGAAGAAGCAATTATCAAGCTTAAGAAGGTCACATTCATATATAAATCTGCCACGGTTGAGGTTGGTATAAAGAATGGAATTTTATCTTAGGTTCTTACCGATGCACTTTACTCCAGGGGGAAATTGAATACGGAATTTGCATAAAAATTTACATTATTCAATTTTTCCCTTATATTTTTTTTGAATAACCTGAAGGAGGCGCTCTATGAAATCGGATATCGAGATTGCCCATGAAGCAAAATTAGAAGATATCAGGAACATTGCCGAAAAGGCAGGAATATCTGAAGAGTATCTTGAACTTTATGGAAAATACAAGGCAAAAATAAATCTGAAAATTTTCGACAAACTCAAGGGGAAAACGGAGGGGAAGCTGATCCTGGTAACTGCTATAAACCCTACACCCGCAGGAGAAGGGAAGACGACCACATCGATAGGTTTGAGTATGGCACTAAACAGGCTTGGCCATAAATCAATAGTGACACTGAGAGAACCTTCTCTGGGACCTGTTTTTGGAATAAAGGGTGGCGCTGCAGGTGGTGGTTATTCCCAGGTATTACCAATGGAAGACATAAACCTGCACTTTACAGGTGATTTCCATGCAGTGAATTCCGCTCACAACCTTCTTTCTGCCATGATCGATAATCATGTCCATCAAGGTAATGAACTCGGTATTGATGTGAGACGTATTGCCTGGAGAAGAGCCATTGATATGAATGATAGAGCACTAAGGAGCATAATTGTGGGATTAGGAGGCGTATCTAACGGTTTTCCTCGAGAAGATGGATTCGATATCACACCTGCTTCTGAAATAATGGCTATTCTGGGACTTTCCCTGAATTATAGGGATTTGAAAGAAAGACTTGGAAATATTATTGCAGCTTACACAAGGAAAAGAGAACCTATTACTGCAAAAGATATTAAAGCCAATGGTGCTATGGCAGCCCTCCTGCGTGATGCCTTAAAGCCAAATCTTGTACAAACCATAGAGAATACCCCTGCTTTTGTTCATATTGGGCCGTTCGGTAATATTGCTCACGGAACGAATTCCATACTTGCAACAAAACTTTCTCTCAAACTTGCAGATATTACAGTTACTGAGGCAGGTTTTGGAGCAGACCTCGGTGCAGAAAAATTCCTCAATATAGTTTCAAGAATTGGAGGATTTTCGCCGGATGTGACCGTTATCGTTGCCTCTATTAGAGCGTTGAAATTCCATGGCGGAGTCCCCAAAGACAAACTCACAGAAGAAAATGTTGAGGCGGTGGCAAAGGGATTTGCCAATCTCGAAAAACACATTGAGAATATATCTAAATTCGGTATCCCATCTGTTGTAGCAATAAATAAATTCCCTACAGACACAGAAGGAGAGATTTCAAAACTGGAAGAACTTTTATCATCCAGGGGAGTAAGATATGCACTCTCAGAGGTGTGGGCTAAAGGAGGAGAAGGTGGCCTTGAGCTTGCCAGTAAAGTTCTTGAGGCACTGAAAGATGAAAGGAGTAATTACCATCCGATCTACGAGCTGGATATTCCTTTAAAGGAAAAAATAGAAAAGATCGCTGTTGAAATTTATGGGGCTGATGGAGTAGAGTTTACAAGTAAAGCATTGAAAGCACTTGCCCGCTACGAGAAGATGGGTTTCAAGGATGCGTATATTTGTATGGCAAAAACCCAATATTCGTTATCGGACAATCCTAAGTTGCTTGGTCGTCCCAGAGGTTTCAAAATCAATGTGAGAGAGGTACGACTTGCAGCGGGTTCAAGATTTGTTATTCCCATCACCGGTGATATAATGACCATGCCCGGACTTCCAAAAGTTCCGGCAGCGGTAAATGTTGACCTTACAGATGACGGAGAAATTCTCGGGGTATTTTAAGATGAAAGTCGTTATTCCAAGAAGGATACCCGATGTAGGTCCTGACCTTTTAAGATCTGAAGGATTTGAAGTAGTTATTGGACCCGAAGATGCCCATTATACCAGAGAAAATTTGATTGAGATGATACAGGATGCAGATGCTGTTATTCCATTACTCTCTATGAAATTCGATAGGGAAGTTGTAGAAGCGGCAAAACAATTGAAGATAATTGCAAATTACGCCGTTGGATATGACAACATAGATCTTGAGGCGGCGCGAGAAAAAGGGATTGTCGTTACTAACACACCTGAGGTTCTTACTGATGCAACGGCAGATCTTACCTGGGCACTTCTTCTTTCGGTTGCAAGACACGTTGTAGAAGCGGATAAATTTGTAAGAGACGGAAAATTTAGAGGTTGGAGCCCGTTTCTCTTTCTCGGGCAGGATTTTGTTCATCGCACGTTAGGAGTAATCGGGTTTGGTAGAATTGGACAGGCGGTCGCTCGAAGGGCTCTGGGATTTAATATGAACATCCTGTACTACAGCAGATCAAGAAAAATAGATGCTGAGGAAAAATTAGGCGCAAAGTATGTGGAACTCAGAGAACTTCTTAGAGAATCTGATTTTGTCACCCTGCATACACCATTAACTGAGGAAACTTACCACTTGATTGGCGAAGAAGAATTGAAGATGATGAAGTCCAATGCGATTATCGTGAATATGGCTCGTGGCCCAGTAATTGACGAAAAGGCCTTGATTAAAGCGCTACAAGAGAAATGGATTTATGGAGCAGGTCTTGACGTTTATGAAAATGAGCCCAATGTTCCGAAAGAGCTGATAAAACTTGATAATGTAATCCTGCTTCCACATCTTGGAAGCGCAACCTACTGGACGAGAAACACCATGTCCAGGATTGCAGCTGAAGCTATCATTAAATACCTGAAATATGGTGAAAAACCCTGGAATACAGTATTATGGAAAGAATTTTAAACCTGAAATTTTTATATCATGGAGGCTGAAAATACGAAAGACTATGTTTAATGGGGTTTTTAAAAAATTTCGAATGATGTATTAAGTGCTTTCATATATTCTCTGCACGCAAAGATCGATTTAAAAAGCTGTACATATTAGTCAGATTTTTGCCTCCACGTTGTAGGAGTCTTTTACTCAATTTTGAAATTAAAGGCAATGCCAATGTTTTTTGTGCCACTTCTTTAATAAAGTACGAGTGTATGAGTGGGAGGTAAGATCACATAAAACGCCAACCTTTTCTTTTAGTATTTAACATTTCAATGGAGCTGGAGAATACAATTCCATTTTTTTCTCATCAGCAAATTTCCAAATACAGTTGTTTTTAATTTGACACAAATGAAAGGCCTTTTTTATACTTATCAAAATGGTTCAACTATTGATTTTCATAATACTTATAGCATTCCTTTTTTCCGTATATTATCTTCTGACCGTGGATTTGAAAAAAATTTTTAAGAAGGGGTTCTTTGTCGCTCTTGGAATAATAAGTATTTCATTTTTTCTCAGTCTTTTAACCTATAAACAGGGGAATGTTTTAAACAATCTTGGGGGTATCCTGGGTTACTCTATCGCTTCCTGGTCAACTTCTCAGCTTGGGATTGTGGTTTCATACGCCGTAGTCTTTTCTTTCTTCCTGTACTCGGTTCTCGGTATATTGGGAATTCTAACTTTTCGATTTTTCGCTATTATACTTGGGTTGTTTGTTTCAACAGTTTTCTTTACACTGGCACAATCCATATATTTCAAATCTTTTTCCAGAGGTGAGGTAATTACATCTGTATCAAAGTTTATTTCAAAAATTTTAGGAGATCCGGTCTCATACATTCTTTTTAACGTTCTTGCTATTCTTGGTATTATCCCATTAGTTACTAAATTCAAGGCTCCGAAGGTGAAATTTTCTTTTCATTTTCCACGGATACCATCTTTTTCTTTATTTAAGTTGAGAAAACGTTTAAGGAAGAAAAAGGTGGAACATGTTCAATCTGGAAATGATGGTTTAAAGAATGAAATTAAAGAGCCGATAAACGTTAAAGAGGAGAGAAAAAGAGGGGATGTGATTGGACAGATTGGACAGATGGATACCTCAGATTCTCGAGATGCCAAAAAAGGAATTATTGAATCTCCACCTATGCCTCAGACGGATGCCTTAATGCCATTGTTGAAAGATACACCTGTAGCCACAAGTGAGGCTAATAAGGAGGAGTGTGAGCGAAATGCCCGATTAATTGAGGAAAAATTGCAAGAATTTGGAGTGAGGGGGAGAGTAGTAAATTATTACCCTGGGCCAGTAGTGACTCGATACGAGTATGAGCCTGCACCAGGAATAAAACTATCAAAAATCGTCGGTCTCTCAGATGATCTTGCATTGAGAATGAAATCTAACAAGATCAGGATAATTGCTCCACTTCCTGACAAAGGATTGATAGGTATTGAAGTTCCTAATCGGAAAAGGAAGATAGTTTACTTTAAGGAGCTTGTTAATCGTCCGGAGTTTAAAAACTTAAAGTCAAAGCTTGGGTTCGCCCTCGGCGTAGATACGGCAGGTTTCCCAAGGTATGCTGATCTTGCAAAAATGCCTCATCTCTTAATTGCTGGTGCTACAGGGTCAGGAAAGTCAGTGTGTATAAATACTCTTGTTACCAGTATCCTTTTTAGATCAAATTTCAAAGAAGTGAGATTCCTTATGATCGATCCAAAAAGGATTGAGCTTTCATTTTACGAGGGAATTCCACATCTGGTTATGCCGGTAATAAAGGAGCGGAAGGAAGCTGCTAAGAATCTCAAAAAGATGGTTGCGTTGATGGATTTGAGATATAAACATTTTGCTAAAGATGGTGTGAGGGATATTGAGAGTCACAATAAAACGGTCCATGAGAGACCTGGAGATGAGCCGTTACCATACATTGTTGTAATCATAGACGAATTTGCGGATTTAATATTAACGATCGGTAAGGAAGTTGAGGAGCCTCTTGCCAAGCTTGCTCAGATGGCAAGGGCAGTTGGAATACATCTTGTTGTTGCAACTCAAAGGCCGTCGGTTGATGTTATAACCGGAATGATAAAAGCCAACTTCCCTGTAAGGATTGCATTCAAAGTTCCATCTCGTGTGGATTCCAAGACAATCCTTGATGAAATAGGCGCCGAGAAGCTTCTCGGAATGGGAGACATGTTATTCATTCCACCTGGTACGTCAGAGCCAATAAGACTGCACGGTCCATTTATTTCCGAAGAGGAGACAAAGTCGATAACGAGTAAGATCGCAAGTGATTATATACTTTCACGATTAAAACTACTTTTCCCGGATACTCCAGGACTCAATGAGCTGGTTGAAATGATAGTTAGAAAGGGCTTTATACCTTCATTGACAAGAAGCGATGAGCCCGGTTTGAAGGAACGATTTGAGATACTCATTTCACGTGCTGCAAGACTTTTAAAGTTACCAGAAGAGACAGTCAGGGAAAAGTTAACTTTTCTGAAGAGTACATATTACCCGGAGATAAAGGAACTTGAGGATTTTGACCTTCTTATCGAGGAGGAAGCTGCAGAAATTGCTGGATTAAATGAGGATTTTGATCCTTTAATCTTTGACGCCGCCCGACTCATTGTCCAGAGAAAGAATGCATCGGCGACTTTTCTCCAGAGAAGGCTTAAAATAGGATTTGCACGTGCCGCAAGAATTATTGACCAGCTGGAAGAAATGGGAGTTGTCGGACCTCCAGAAGGTTCAAAACCCCGTCAGGTTCTTGTGGGACCTGAAGAACTTGAAAACAGGTTAAAAAAATTAATGGAGTAAATTTATGAGAGCCGTTGTCCAGAGAGTTAAAGAAGCAAGTGTTTGGGTGGACGGTAAGAAGATCTCATCAATAAAAAAAGGGATAGTTATCCTCCTCGGTATCGAGAAGAAAGATACGCCAAGAGAACTTGTAAAGATGGTTGATAAGTGTTTGAATCTGAGAATTTTTGAAGATGAACAGGGGAAAATGAATTACTCTGTACTTGATAAACACTATGATGTGCTGGTAGTGCCGAATTTTACGGTTGCGTCTCATGTAAAAAAAGGTAGGAGACCATCTTTTGATAATGCAATGCCGCCAGAAAGAGCCATGCACATGTTCACACAATTTGTAAAAACAATCTGGGAGATGGGGGTTGATGTGTCATCTGGCCAGTTTGGAGCTCACATGCATGTTGCCCTGGTCAATGATGGTCCAGTAACTTTTATAATAGAAGTTTAAGGAGGTTAATATGAGCGAGATTAAAAATGTTATAGTGTACGTGGATTTTAACGAGTACGAGATTAAAATTATCGGGTATGCAACAAGAATTGCAGAGATTCTCGGAGCTGAGGTAACTCTTATGCACGTATTGCACACAGGTTATGATTATTTTGAAGTAGGCGGATTCGGAAAATCGATAGAGGTAGCTTATGAACGAGCCATCGCGCATGCCCGTCTTGTTATGGATGATTATATCAATGAGATGCAAAAGGTCTTCAAAAGTGTGAAGATCAGAAAGAAACTCGCTATGGGACACCCACTCGATGAATTCATTAATTATGCCCACTCGAACAATGGTCTTGTCGTCTTGCCCAACCATATCAGACGAAAAAATATTCGATTCCTGTCTCCCGGTGTCACTCACAAAGCTTTAAGAAAATTAAACAGGAATATGATATTCGTGGATGGGGAAGTTTTGCCAAGAATCGACAAAATTGATATAAAGAGGATTCTTGTACCTGTGGATTTTTCGGAATACTCTATCAGTGCGTTGAAATTTGCAGCCGAGCTTGCCAGTAGAAACGATGCAAGAATACACGCTATTAATGTTATTCACCCTCCAAGAGTTCAAAGAGAATTACTGGAAGAGATTGGGCTTAATTACAAGGAATTCGTTTCTGTCCTTGAACAAGAAACTGGTATGAAATTGAAATCTCTGGTTAAGGAGCTTGGAATAAAGTCGGTTAAAACAGAGGTGATTGAAGGGACACCCCCTGAAGTTATTGTTGAGCTTTCAAAAGACAAATTTGATATGGTTGCTCTTGGTATTAAAGGAAAGTCCAAGTCTGAAAAGTTACTTGTTGGGAATGTAACAGAGCAGGTAGTAGAGTTTTCACACGCCCCTGTCGCTGTCATCAGGGACTTTTGACCTTCTTATAACAGAGACGCCGATTTTTTTGAGATAAACGATTCCAAAAGCGGTTAGGGATAATTCGGCAAGGGTTACAACAAGTCTGGCGTAAATTGATATGAAAGATGCAAGATAAGATGGGATATTTTTCCCCAGCAGAAAAGCCATTACACCTTCTCTAATCCCCAGGCCACCGGGAACAAAGATGGCGAACAGTCCAAGTAAATAGGACGATACGAAGATCTTGGCATATTTTACAATATCAAATCCACTACCTGGCAAAATTGAGAGGGTAAGAAAATTGAAAGCTATTCCAAAAACAAGCCACCCAATAAAGTAAAGAAGAGTAACCAGAACAGTGTCCTTTGTCGTTAGAGAAATTCTCATTATTTTTTTACCGGATACCTTTCCAAATAACTTTAATAATCGGTTGAGAAAAACAGGATAGATGAATAGTAAAGAAACGGCTATAAAAAACGTTACAAACACTGGTGGAATATGAGTTTTTAATATTGAAAAAGATACGATCAAACCAGCCACAATAGCAAGGATTTGACCTATTAATGAGGCAGAGATTGATGTCTCATAATTAACTCCGAGCTTTTTCGCAATATATACAATCCCAACAAATTGCCATCCCTTACCTGGAATATATTTCCCAAGGGTTGAGACTGACCATATTGCTATGGATGAGAGAAGATTAATTCTGGCCTTCAATTTTTTAAGGAGGATGTACCAGATACCGGTCATGAATATATTCGCAAGAACGAAAGTTAAATACGCAAGCAAGAGATAAAAGTAGTTTATTTTTACAGTATATCCCTTCAATTGATTCCAGTTCGTGTAAATGTTTTTAAAAAGGAAATAAATGATTAACGCAGCCAGTAAAAGAAATATGAGTTTGAAGAATACTTTTAACTTCATAAGGCTTTAAATATAAGGTCTTGAACCGAAAATTGAGAAATTGAACAGATTTTGATGAGGACACTGGATAGTTCAATATCAGAAAAGTATCATAAAACTCATCCCTATCCAGATGAAGAGTTGACAAGGAGGTGAAAAGGAAATGCCTATTTTTGAGTACAGATGTAAAAAATGTGGCAAGGTAACGGAGGTTCTTGTTCTTCCTGGGGAAGAGGAGCCTAAATATTGTGATGAATGTGGTGGCGAGCTTGAGAAATTGCCCTCTTTTGGTGTCGGATTCATCTTTAAAGGGTCGGGATTTTATATCACCGATTACAAACACAAGAATTATTCTGAAGGCGGGAATGGCAGAAAAGACAAGGAAAAGGAACCGGCAAAAAAGCAAGAGAGTAAATCCAGAGACGAGTCAGATTGAATAAAATTTGAACTCGAAATATAATTTCCGAAATGAATTTACCCGTAAAGTATAGACCGAAAACGTTTGAGGAAGTTACCGGACAGGCGCACGTGACACGTACATTGCAAAACGCCTTACGCACAGGACGTATTTCTCAGGCTTATCTTTTTGCCGGACCTCGTGGAGTTGGAAAGACTACAACGGCAAGGATATTTGCCAAAGGCCTGAATTGTGAAAAGGGAGTCACCCCTCATCCCTGTAATCAGTGTGAAATCTGTAAAGAAATTGACGAAGGTAGAAGTCTCGATGTTATCGAGATTGACGGAGCTTCTAACAGGGGAATTGAAGAAATACGAAACCTTAGAGAGAAAATAAGATTTACTCCAACAAGAGCCAGGTATAAAGTGTATATCATAGACGAGGTCCACATGTTGACGACAGAGGCGTTTAATGCTTTACTTAAAACACTGGAGGAGCCTCCACCACATGTAATTTTTATCTTTGCTACTACCGAACCCAGGAAAATTCCAGAGACAGTAATTTCTCGTACTCAGAGATTTGATTTTAGGCCATTATCTGTTAGAGAGATTGCTGAAAGACTGCAAATTGTAGCAGATAGGGAGGGGATCGAGGTGGATGAAAATGCACTTGCGAGAATCGCAAAATACGCAGATGGATCTCTGAGGGATGGCCTTGCACTTCTGGAACAGCTTTATGTGTTTTCAGGTGGTAGAATCAGAGTGGAAGATGTAAATCAGGTCCTTGGTATTATTGATGAAGAGTTTTTTGTTAAACTTTTAGAGAGTGCTTTAAAAGGTGACACGCGTTCCGTTCTTTCTATATCTAATGAGGCATTCGAGCAAGGATATAGCATACATGAATTTTCAAGGAGTTTCAGTGAGGCCATCCGTGAACTTGTAAGGGCGAAGTTTATGGGTGAAAAGAATCCATTTTCACAGATAGCCAATGAAATTACAACAGGTCAGCTTACAGCTGCAATGAAAATAGCTCTTGATATCGAAGAAGTCGCCAGATACTCTCAAAATCCTCGAGTTGGTATTGATTATCACTTAATCCGACTATCTTACATTGATAAAATTTTGAAAGTTGATGAAATTCTTGAAAAATCAGGAGTTTTTCTCGTTTCAGAAGAAAAGGAATCTACCCAGGAGAGCTCCACTCCTCCGTCTGATGAAGAAAGAAAAGAGATCCTATCGGAAATAAAAACCGGCCTCGAGAGGACAGGAGAAAGTCAGGAGGAGGAAAAGATCAGGGAAAGACTAAAGGATTTGTTTGTTGAAAAACATGAAAAGGATTTTGTCCCCAAGGTTAATGTTGAAGCAGAAAAACAGGAATCCAGATCTACAATCGAAGAAAACGAAATTATGGATGTTCTAAAAAAACACATACCTTTTGTAAGTATGGTGATTGAAAAGTCTTATTTGAGAGTTGAAGGCAAAACACTGAAAATCGGAGTGGAAGATGAATTTGAAAAAGACTTGATTTTGAGACACGAAAACAAAATTCTTTTTCTTCTTTACAACAGGTTTAAGACAAAATTTTCACTCAATATACATTTGAGAAGTTCCGAATTCAATGAGGAGAGAAATGAGGTAGAGGGCGATAGAATTGGAGAGTTCCCCCCTGTTGTTCAAAAATTGATTCAAAAGTTTGATCTGGAGGTTATAAAGGATGTTTAAATTTGCGGAAACTTTGAAAAATATGTTTGCTTTAAAAAGTAAGCTGGATGAGTTGCAGAAAGCTTTACAAAACAGGAAAATTGAGGTTGAGGTTGGAGGTGGGATGGTAAAGGTTGTGATGGATGCACAGCAGAACGTGCTCGATATAGATTTTGATGATGAATTGTTGAATGACAAGAAAATGCTTCACGATTTACTCCTGTCTGCCTTGAGTGAAGCAAAAAGAAAGGCTCAGGAAGCAGCTTCGGAGGAAATGCAGAAGGTGCTTGGTGATCTTGGGAGAGATTTAGGTGATGTGGGTCCCCTTATCCCTTCGTAAGCTAATTGAAACTCTCAAGAAGTTACCTGGAATTGGTGAAAGATCCGCAGAGAGGATAGCTTTTCATCTTCTGAAACGTCCTGATGAGCTCAATTCACTGATAGAAGTTTTAACAGATGCCAATGAAGTGCTTACTTTTTGTTCTGTATGTCACGTGATTACAGATGTTGATCCATGTCCTATCTGTACGGATCCGACCAGAAACCAGGAAGTAATATGCGTGGTAGAAAGACCACAGGATGTGTTCTTAATTGAAAAATCTGGTTTTTTTGAGGGTAAATATCATGTCCTCGGGGGGGTAATTTCTCCTCTCCATGGTATTGGCCCGGATGATCTCTATATAGAAGACCTTGTCGAAAGAATTAAAGAAGAGCATATAAAAGAGGTTATTCTTGCCCTGTCTCCCACAATTGAGGGAGATACAACGTCTATATACATTAAGGAAAAGTTAAAAGGGGTTGATGTTAAAGTTACAAGGATAGCAAGAGGTTTACCCACAGGAATAGATCTTTCTTTCTCTGATGCCCTGACATTGAAAGAGGCTATTCAGGGTCGTCGTGAACTTTAAGGAGGTGTTTACCATGAAAAAATTTTTAAATATACCATTATTTCTTTCCACTTCTCTACTTTTTGGTGGGGTAAGACTAACAATTTATAATCAGGGTATAGGTCTTGTTAATGAGACCAGAACAATTCATGTTTTACCCGATACATCTATTCTGGAAATAAAGGGCGTTGCTCAGAAAATCGATCCAACGAGTGTGAGGGTAGAGATACCCGGGACGAAAATTCTGGAAGAAAACTATGAATACGATCTCGCTACAATCGATAAGTTGTTGGGCAAATTGAAGGGGAAAACCATTGATGTTATTTTAAAAGGAGGTACTGTATTAACAGGAACCCTGATTTACTATGATCCCTCTATGATTATTCTTAAACAACAGGAGAGAACAACAATTATCAGGCATGATAATGTTGTTCAAATTAACATGGATAATTTGCCATCCGATGTGCTAACTACACCAACAATAGTTCTGAAAACAGTTTCACAGGATAGTGGAACAAGACAGATGAAATTATCTTACCTCACGGAAGGTCTCAACTGGGCAGCGGAGTACATTGGTATTATCAAGGGGGATAGTCTTGACTTTAGTGCATGGATATCGATCGACAATCAGAGTGGTACAAATTTTAATGATGCAAAGATAATGCTGGTGGCTGGTAAAATTCATAGAGTTGGTGGTAAGCGTCAGGTGTACGGTCCAGCTATGAAAATTGCAGGTGCCCCTGAAACAGCTGGTGGCCCACCGGTAACACCCGGAAAAATGTTTGAATATCACACTTATTCTATAGACTTCCCCACAACATTGAAAAATAATGAGAAGAAACAAATTAATTTTATCTCAGACAAAAAAGTAAAATTTGAGAAGATTTACCAATTCGATGGTCGTGGAGAGAACGTGAAGGTAATTCTGAAGTTTAAAAATTCAAAAATCCATGGTCTTGGGGTTGCATTGCCTGAGGGGAAAGTCAAAATTTTCAAAGTTGGAGCGAGTGGAGCTAAAGAATTTCTCGGTGAAGACAGGATATCTCATACTCCTGTGAAGGGTGAGGTTAATTTATACGTGGGAGATGCGTTCGATATTAAAGCCAAAAGAACAATTTTGAAACGTTATAAATTGTCGGAGAGAGAGCAGGAAGAAGATATCAAAGTGGTTATAAATAATTTCAAAGATAAAGATGTGACAGTTCACGTGATTGACCATTTTTACGGGTTCTGGGAGATTGTTCAGTCAACTCATCCTCCTCAGTTGAAAGATGCATATACAGTAGAATTTGTGGTACCTGTAAAAGCACATGACAAGACGGAACTCGTGTACAGAGTCAGACAGACATGGTAAATGTCCTGGATCTTGGATTGTCAGGTTATAAGGATGTTTGGAAATTTCAGCTTGAACTTGTGGATAAAAGAAAAAAAGACCTGATTGGTGATACATTGATACTTGTTGAGCACCCCCATGTCATTACTCTCGGCAAGCATGGAAATGAGGATAATATAAAGGTTTCAAAAGAAATTCTAAAAAATAAAGGAGTGGAGATTTATTCAGTAGATCGTGGGGGTGATGTTACTTACCACGGCCCTGGTCAACTTGTAGGTTATCTGATATTTAAAATTAGAGGACATATCGGCGGACTTAGAAGGTTTGTTTATTATTTGGAAGACTCGATTATCGAATTGCTTGCTCGGTATGGTATTGAGGCAAGTAAAAATGACAGAGAAATCGGAGTATGGGTTGGTAACAAAAAAATAGCTGCTATAGGACTTGCACTAAGCGATAGCGTTACTTACCATGGATTTGCTTTGAATGTAAATACAGATTTGAGATTTTTCGATTTAATCATTCCTTGCGGCATTAGAGGTAAGGGAACAGCTTCCATGAGACAATTACTCGGTAGTAAGGTAAATTTTGATAAAATTAAGAAGGAACTGACTGAAATTCTTATTTCGAACTGGGAGACCAATCCACTTCGTGTTTTGTAGTCGATTAGACAGTTTTTAACTCCATACTTTATCGAGCAAAGTATTCGACTTATCATAATTATAGGAGTGTAAAAATGGAAAGGAAGCCTGAATGGTTAAAGGTCAAATTGCCTGGAAGTGGCGAGTTTTCGGATGTAAAGTCAATTATCAGACACTACCATTTACATACGGTTTGTGAAGAGGCAAGATGTCCCAATATCGGCGAATGTTGGGGAAGTGGTACTGCTACTTTCATGATTCTTGGTGATACATGCACAAGATCTTGTAAATTCTGTGCGACAAGAACAGGTAATCCTCATGGATTTCTGGAGGAGGATGAGCCACAAAGAGTTGCAATGGCTGTAAGGGAAATGGAGCTTGATTACGTTGTACTTACCTCAGTCAATCGAGATGATCTTGAGGATGGAGGAGCAAATCATTTCGCAAGAACTATAAGAGAGATTAGGAAGTCTGCACCAGATGCTATAATCGAAGTTTTAATTCCAGACTATGTAGACGATGGATTGAGAGTTGTGGTTGAAGCAGGGCCTGATGTGCTTGGGCACAACATTGAAACAGTGAGGAGATTAACTCCCATTGTGAGGGACAAAAGATTTTCCTATGATAAATCTCTGAAGGTGTTGAAACAGGCGAAAAAGTTTGATCCGGAAATTTACACAAAATCCAGTATTATGCTTGGACTCGGAGAAACAGAAGAAGAGGTTATCGAAGCTATGAGGGATCTTCGAGAAATTGATGTCGATTTTTTCACTCTTGGACAGTATTTGAGACCCACACCAAGACATTTTCCTGTAAAGAGATTTGTCTCGCCAGACGAATTCAGGAGGTTCGAGGAAATTGGTCTTGCTCTGGGATTTAGATATGTCGCTTCAGGTCCACTTGTTAGAAGCTCATACAAAGCAGCTGAATTTTTTATTAAATCAGTCGTTAGAGGTTGATGATGTTTACCTTAAGAAGGATTGATCCAGAAATACTTTTAAAAGACTTGAATCCAGAGCAAAAGGAGGCAGTTTTGCATGTTGATGGGCCAATTCTTGTAATAGCCGGTGCTGGATCGGGTAAAACTCGTGTTCTTACATATAGAATTGCATACCTCATCGGGGTTTTAGGAGTAAATCCCTACGAAATTTATGCAGCCACATTTACAAACAAAGCTGCTCAAGAAATGAAAGAGCGTATTGAGAATCTTATTGGAATAGACATATCCCAGATGTGGATCGGCACATTCCACTCTTTATGTGCAAGGATTTTAAGGAGACATGCAAAATTACTCGGATATAGCCCCAATTTTACTATTTACGACAGAACTGATCAAAAGAATCTTATAAAAAATTTCCTTGAAAACAATGGTAAGATAAAGCCACAAAAATTAGTAGCACATATTTCAGCCTATAAAAATGGTTCCTATATCCCGGAAGATACAGAAGAATTGAACTTGATAAAGAAGTATGAGCAACTGATGAAGGAAAACAATGCCCTTGATTTCGATGATCTTTTGCTTCTAACAATCAAGCTTTTTGAGGAGAACCCGGAGGTTAAAAGTTATTATGCGGAAAAGTTCAGGTATGTTCATGTAGACGAATATCAAGACACAAACAGAACCCAATACAGGCTATTGTTACACCTTGCATCAGTACACAGGAATATTTTTGCAGTTGGAGATGAAGACCAATCCATTTATGGTTTTAGGGGGGCAGATATTAGGAATATACTGGACTTTGAGAAAGATTTCCCTGAGGCAAAATTAATAAGATTGGAACAGAATTATAGATCTACGAAAAACATCCTGAAAGCTGCCACAAATGTTATTGCAAAAAACAGGTATAGAAGAGGTAAGACTTTGTGGACCAGAAATCCCGAAGGGGAAAAAATTACGCTAATCTCAGCATTTGACGAGATGGACGAAGCAGAAAAAGTTGTTGAATATATCTATAACTCCGGAAGACCATATAAAGATTTTGTAATTCTTTACCGCACCAACGCTCAGTCAAGAAGTTTTGAGCAAGTTTTGAGAAATTATAATATTCCTTACACAATCGTTGGTGGCATAAAATTCTATGAAAGGAAAGAAATAAAGGATATACTCGCGTATTTAAAAGTTCTTGTGAATCCAAAGGACGAGATTTCTCTCCTGAGAATAATAAATGTCCCACCGAGAGGAATTGGCAAGAAAACCATTGAATTTCTGAGGGAATTTGCTTCAAGAAATAATTTCAGCCTGTTTGAAACATTACAGTTTGCTGAAAATTTTGGAGGTATAAGGGCAAACACAAGAATAAGAATGAGAGAATTTTATGAAAACATGGTTTTTATGAAGGAGTATGCCAGAGAGCATAATGCTTATGATGTTGCCAAAAAAATGGTATCTTTGATGGAATATCCTTCTTACATTATATCGACATTTGGTGGAAACTCAATTGAGGCAGAAAGTAAGCTTGAGAATATAAATGCTCTTCTTGGTTCCATAGCAAGGTTTGTTGAAGATGTTGAAGACCCAGGAATTGAAAATTACATTACGTCTATTTCGCTTTTAACTGATATTGATGAATGGGATAATAAAGATAACATAGTGACAATGATGACTGTTCACAATGCAAAAGGACTTGAGTTCCCGATTGTTTTTGTTACTGGACTTGAGGAAACTGTTTTCCCTCATATATCGAGTTTTGGTAATGATTATGAATTGGAGGAAGAAAGAAGATTGTTTCATGTAGCACTAACAAGGGCAAAGGAAAAAGTGATTCTCTCTTTTGCTTCAAGGAGATCGATCAGGCCAAACTCCGTGCTCTCAGTTTCAAGATTTGTGAGAGAAATTCCAGAGGATGTGATGGAAAGAAATGGTGATAGCGAAGTTTATACTTCATCGCATATACAGGGCGAGAGATTCAGGGCCGGTGACAATGTATACCATAATCTGTTTGGATTTGGAAGAGTTTTAAGTGTGTCAGATGGTAAGGTTGAGATCAGGTTTCAGGTAGGAATTAAAAAAATAAGAGAAGATTCAAACAAATTGAGGAAGGTATGAAAAAGGTAGTAGCGATGACATTTATTTTGGCATTAACCTTTTTCGCACTGACGATGATATATTCAGCATATCAAAATATAAACGCGAGAAAGGTGGAAAAATTGTCAAAAATCGTTTTTAATAATATACAGTTGGAAATTCTTGATGCAACTGGCGAAAAACATGATTCAGTATTAAAATTCATAAAAAACTTTTTCACAATGATGAATTTCGATGTTGTGTATTCGGGGAAAGTCCCGGATACAATTGGATTTACCTATGTTGTTGATAGAAGGGATTCAACTATGAAGAATGCGAAAATTGTTGCAGAGTTGATAGGAGTTTCAAAGATTTATTATAGTCTGGATGAAGATTCTATAGTAAAAGTCTCCCTTATCATTGGTAAAGATTACAGAAAGATTATGACAAGAGTGGAGGAAAGATATGGTTTTGGAAGGTAAGGAAAGGAAATTCGGCTTTAGTGGATTAAAAGTGTCTCCTATTTGTTTGGGTACAATGCAATTTGGATGGACGGCAGACAAAAAACAGTCTTTTGAAGTACTTGATGCTTATTTCGAATCAGGTGGGAATTTTATCGACACAGCTGATGTATACTCAAGGTGGGCCAAGGGTAATCCAGGAGGTGTTGCCGAAGAGATTATTGGAGAGTGGATGAGAGATAGGGGCGTGAGAAATCAGATAGTAATTGCTACAAAAGTAAGAGGGAGGATGTGGGATGGCCCCAATGGAGAGGGCCTTTCACGTTACCATATTAGAAAGGCTGTAGAAGATAGTCTTAAAAGATTGAAAGTAGAAATAATTGATCTTTATCAATTACATTGGCCTGATCCATCAACTCCTATGGAAGAAACCCTCAGAACCCTGGATGACCTGATTTCTGAAGGAAAGATTAATTATATAGGGTTGTCAAATTTTTCCAGTCAATTAATTGAAGAGGCTATGTTAATTAGCCAATTGCACAATTATGAAAAATTTGTATCCATTCAACCTCGGTATAATATTGTTGACAGAGAAGATTTTGAGAGCAACGTATTACCCGCAGTGAAAAAATATGGAATGGCTGTGATCCCGTATTCTCCGCTTGCTGCGGGCTTTTTAACTGGAAAGTATAGGAAAGATTCTCCGTTGCCTTCTTCAGCACGGGCAAAATCCATACAGGATAGATATTTTAATGAGAGAGCATTCTCAATTCTTAATAAGGTCATTGAGGTTGCCGGTAAGCTTGGAGCCTCTCCAGCACAGATTTCTCTTGCATGGCTTCTAAATAAGTCCTACATTACAAGTCCGATAATAGGTGCAAATACCGTGGAGCAGCTGATGGAAAACCTGAAAGCTGTGGAGATAAAAATCCCACCTGAACTAATGGTGGAGCTCGATGATGTTAGTAAATTTTAAGAAAAAATTTAAAAAGGAGGATTTAAAAATGCAACAACCACAACAAATTCAGCTCGATCTGGATGAAAATATGGGGCAGGGAGTCTACTCTAATCTTGTGATGATCACTCACTCACCCTCTGAAATCATTCTTGACTTTGCGAGAATGATGCCTGGACTTCCGAAAGCAAAAATTGTCTCAAGAATTATAATGACACCACAACATGCAAAACTTTTATTAAAAGCTCTCCAGGATAATATCAAAAAATATGAGGAAAGATTTGGTGAGATCAAGTTACATGGTATTGAACAGAAAAAGTTAGGTTTTGTGAAAGATGAAGATTAAATGATGTAGTTTAATTCAATTTATGGAGAAACTATATCAAAATCTTATCCTTCCTATTATTGGGGGGTTTATTACCGTTTTCCTCGTGTTCGTTGTCATTCAGATGGCAGCGCGACGCGAAATTTCTACAGAAATACAAAAAAAAGAGATCGAATATATGCACGAGGCAATTACTTCCTATTTTGCCAATCAAAAAAGCTTCCTTTCAAAAGTTCTTTTGAATGTGCCTGAGGGAAAACCTCTATTGAAGAAATTTGAAAATGACCCTCTTTTATCATCTACAGTGGATCTTGTTGGAATATTTGATTTGAAAAAGAGGAGGGCCATTTACAGATATAAGTACCAATTTTCATTTGATTCAACTGAACTTTATAACGTCCTTGTGAAATATTACGGTGGGGCATTAAGGGAGAAGCAAAATAATTATTTTTTCTTTTATTTTATAGGTGATACATCAAATTCAATGTCATCGATTTACCTTGTGGGAGTTAGATCTTACGGTGGTAAAGGAATAATTGTCGGTGAAACACTTTATCCCACTCTGTACATTAATATGCCATCTGCGTTGAGGAATAGGATTTACATGACAACGAAGTTAAACAATTACAAAGGACCATTTGTAAAGCTTTCTCCATCGTATCCCTTGAATGAGAAATTATTCGTTCTATACAAGAATCCCATAAGTGTTGGAGACGTACTGAGAAATCTGAAAGAATATATAGGCTGGGTAATTACAGTATTTGTACTTGCTATGTTTGTAACTCTCCTGATTACGATTGAGGCTTTCAAGTATAACATGAGAAGAAAGCTACACCCACTTGCCAGCCTGCTTGAGTATCTGTCACTTTTTAAGATTGAAGAATTTGAAAAAATGTCGCGATCCCTCGACGAACTCAGTGATAAAGAGATTGACAAGGTTATTTCTTTACTCGGAAAGATAAAGGATCTCGTGGTTATAGATCCATTAACCGGAGCTTTTACAAGAGAATACACTCTGAGGAGAATCGAAGAGGAATTAAATGAGTGTCGTCGCGAACAAAAAACATTGTCTATTCTGTATATGGATTTTGATGATTTTAAAAAAATAAACGATAATTACGGACATCTTGTTGGGGATAAAGTTTTAAAAGCATTTATTGATCTTGTCAAAAGAACTACACGTCCCTATGATATCATTGGTAGAGTGGGAGGTGAAGAATTCGTACTTGTGCTTCCCAATGTGCCTATGAGTGAAGCGATGCAGGTTGCTCATAGGCTTTTAAGAGCAGTTAATAAAGAACTCGAAATAAGAGTGGGTAAAAAAGTTATAAAACCTACTATCAGTATTGGCGTTACATCCTACAGACCAACAGATAAAAGGCCAGAACAAATTCTTGAAAGAGCAGATTCTGCCTTGCTCAAAGCTAAAGAAGCTGGGAAAAATAGGGTGATAGGCATCTATTAATCAATCTAACTTGAAGGACGAGGACGGGACTCTACAGGTTTCCAGCTACCTCTTTATCTTCACATTATCCATTTATGATTTCCTCATTTCTTTCTGTTCTCTTAAATGATAAGGGTGATATTCTTTCGCCTCTATTATTCCTGTGTCATCAAGCATGTTTTAAGGCCACACTGCTATAAATTTGCAACAAGGTTACTTTAACATTACACCAGCAATTTCCAGCCTGGACCCCTTAATAACCCGGCAATCAGTGTCATCACAAGATAAAAAACAGTCATTATCCAGAAAAGAAAACTGAAAATTTTCTTATTTCTGTACAATCCAAGGAGAATCAGTAGAGTTAGAGGAAAGATTATTCCCCCGCAGAGAGGATTAATCTCATAGACAAGTTCCTGAATGCCGAGAAAGAACCAGGGACCTTTTACCGGGTCCATTGGATAATTTGGAGATACGCCTATCGCTGGATTGAAGATTATTGAAGCAATCAGTACCGGAATGAAGGTATAAATTAATTTTTCAGTGTCCGGCATCAGGAGCCTCCTATGCCAGAACATTAGATATATTATGATAAGGGTGAGTATTATGGCATGATTCAGAAAGGGTATAAACAAACTTTTCGAATCAATAGTTCCGAACAACAATTTTCCCAACATAGCTCCCCCAAGGGGGATTGAACGGAGTAGATTAATTGCTACATCTTTTGCAAAGATGCCAGACTTATCCCCTCTTAAAATATACCCTGTAAATAAGACCAGAAAGGCCACGGGAAATATTGATATGACCTCCAGAAACCACTTTCGGGCAGAATATTTGATATTATTCCTGAGAAAATCCAGTTTATGTAGGATTAATGAGATTAAAAAAATCTGACCGGAGAAGTAATGCAATCTTCTGAATAATTCTCCCCAGGGTAACAACCCTGAAAGCTTTTCCAGTGACGAGTATGGAGATGTTGGAGAATATTTGAAACTAACGATGACGCCAGTAATAATTGCAATTACGAAAGAATGGAAACTAATATCACCCCATGTTAGTTTGTTGTTCCCTTGCATTGTCTATTTTACTAAAAGTTTTACAGCTTTAAAATATTCTCTCATCATGAAAAATAAAATTTCTCTTTATCTTCTGGCCACTTTTCTGTTTGCCATTGTGGCGCTCCTATTAAAAATTCCTCCCGTCGTAATCTCCAAGGTTGTGCTTCTGGGATTGTTTTTGAGTTTAATACAAGTTCAAGATTTGTGCCAGCATTGTTATAAATTGTCATTTTTGTTCTTTTTGATTGTTTTTACTCTGAAATTAATCCAGTATGAGTTTTATATCTCTACCGGTTTTGATCTTGGAATTTTTTCCAACATTTTATTTAATATTTCACATCACGGGAAAATTTTTGACGGATTGAATCAGGTCCATGGTTTTTCTGGTCATATTTGGCCGGGAGCTTTTTTAATTGCTCCATCTATGATTTTGTGGAATGATCCGAGAGTATTGCTTCTTATTCAAACAATTGCTATTTCAATGATATTTCCTGTAACCTGTATGCTTGTCAGACAGATGAAAATTGAGCGTAAATACGTTAATTCCCTTTTGATAATCCTGATTTTTAACATATACTTACATTGGGTAAGTGCATTCGATTTTCATCCAGAAACAATCACAATGCCAATGTTACTTCTGGGGATCTGGATGTTAAACGAAGGGAGATTCGGTATTCTATATCTTTTAATGCTCATCTCCATGAGCTTTAAGGAGGATGTATTTCTTGCATGGCTATCTCTTGGTGTATATTTCCTCTTAATTGGTAGAAAAAAGGAAGGAATTAAAATTGTATTACCTTCAGTTCTCTACAGCATTATTGTTGTATTCCTCATCCTAAAATTTGTTAATATCAAAATGATGATGAGTCTCCATTATTCGGGTAATTTTAATATTCTAAAGAGGATTAAACCTACACTGGAGTTTTTTACAAGTTTCGGATTTTTACCTGTAGTCTCAGTAAAAGAAATCCCGGTGTATTTCATTCCATTTTTGGAACATATTTCAAGTTCCAGACCACTTCATTATAAATTAAAATGCCAGTATTCGGCTCTTCTCATTCCACTTGTAACCTATGCTTCTTTAAAGGTGTTAAATGGTAGAAAAATTTCACGGAAAACATTGCTTTTTTTTACTACAATAGCTGTTTTATTTTCCATAAATGAAGGACCTGTAAAAAAGTACATCAATTTTTCGCGTTTGAACCTGCGAAAAAAGATTTATCTTGATACTTTAATAAAAGAAATTCCTGACAATATGAAATTGTCTGTTGGGAATCACATTTCACCTCATCTTTCAACGAGAGATGGAGTATATCAGTTCCCAATAATAAAGGATGCCGAAATGATAATAGTCGACACGACCTGGCATGATTTTACTCCGGTATCCCTGGATTCTGGTCTTAAAACCCTCAGTAAAGTAATATCATCAGGGAAATTTAAGCTGGTTTCAGACAGTATGGGGGTTATGGTTTTGATGAGATGAAAAAATTGGGGGTTATTTTAATAATAATCGGGATAACCGTACTTTTTGTCGCAGTTATTTTGTTTACTCTACATCCACAGGGAGTAAGTGCTAAATTTTGGTTTGTTAAATTTAAGTTTCATAATGTTTCAAACGGCATTTACACTGGGGCAAACCTAATTTTCCTTGGACTATTTTTAATGCTGCTTGATAAGGGTGGATTGGACGTAAAAAAGTTTACCATAGTATTTTTTCTCACCACAACCATTCTAAAGCTTCTAAGGTACGACTTTTATATGTCTACAGGATACGATCTTGGAAATTATTCAAGTATATTGTTCAATATTCATGAGTACGGGAGATTATGGGACAGTTTAAATCAAGTAAATGGCTTTTATGGTCATATCCGGCCGTCGTTATTCCTTCTCTCGACTGTACTTTATATCTGGAAGGACCCCAGAATCCTGTTGATTCTTCAGGGTCTTGCCATCTCTTCGACGATTCCAGCGATCTATCTGTTAGCGAGATTTTACAAAATTGATAAATTGACCTCCTCTTACCTAATTTTATTATTTGCTTCTAATATTTATGTGCATTGGGTTAATGGCTTTGACTTTCACTTGGAAACCTTTGCCATGCCTTTGATTCCATTGGGCATCTATTTCCTGGAAAAAGAGAAAGTATATCATTTTTTATTGATTTTAATATTAACTCTCAGCTTTAAAGAGGACATCTCGTTAGGATGGATTTCTATAGGATTGTTCTACTTTTTGATAAAGAAAGATCAGAGAAAGGCCTGGATAATTTTTGTTCCAACTTTGGTCTATAGCCTTTTAGCTCTAATACTGATGTTGAAATTTTCAAATACGGAACTTATGCGTGAAGCTCATTATAATGGTGCTATCCTATCGCATAAAAAGATTTCATCTTTAATTAGTTTTTTTGCAAGTTTCGGATTTATTCCCATTATGTTTCCTAAAGGGATGATTGCGTATATATTACCTCTTGGTGAGCATTTGTTTAGTTCGAGGCCACAGAATTTCATGCTATACTATCAGTATTCTGCAATACTTATTCCGATTGTGTTCTGGGTTATGATCGAATTGTTTAGCTCGAGGAAAAGATTAAACAATGTCAAGTACTTTGTGGCTCTGGGGATAGCGTTCTCATTTTTAAAAAACCCCGTTGCACGCTATATCGATATATCAAAAATCAATATAAGTAAAAAGCTTTATCTTGACAATTTAATCAGAAGTCTTCCTGAAAGTGCGATTATT
Source organism: uncultured bacterium (assembly GCA_964398355.1). Classification (GTDB taxonomy): domain Bacteria; phylum Hydrothermota; class Hydrothermia; order B15-G9; family WFZT01; genus WFZT01. The sequence continues at coordinate 29,948 of CAYNMM010000120.1, read as the reverse complement.
TCAGCTGGAAATCATATTTCACCACATCTTGCAATGCGTCCGCATGTCACACAATTCCCAAGAATAGACGATGCAGAGTATATCTTAATTGACACAACGTGGCATGATTTTACTCCCATTAGCGGAGATTCAGCTATAAAATTACTGAAAGTTTTAAAATTTGATTATAAAAGGATACCTACGAAAGAGGGAATCTTGGTATTAAAGAAAGATTCTCCTTGAAAGGTTATACTTTGAAAATTATAATTTTTTCAAGGAACAAGGAGGTACAGGAGATGAGAAAATATCTGATCACTGTAATAGCGATTATGGCACTTGCTGGTATAGGCCATGCGGGGAAAAAGGAATTCAAGTATGTAGGAGTGAAAGCATGTAAATCCTGTCACTCCTCAAAGAGTAGAGGAAATCAGTATGGTATATGGTTAAAGGTACCACATCACAATGCATATAAAGTTCTTGCAACAGAGAAGGCAAAAGAGACAGCCAAAAAGATGGGAGTCACAGGGGATCCTCAAAAATCTCCTAAATGTCTCAAGTGTCATACGACTGCCTATGGCGTAGACAAGAAATACATCGCATCTACATTTAAAATTGAAGATGGTGTTCAGTGTGAGGCATGTCACGGTCCTGGTTCAGCTTATAAGAGATATTCCGTTATGAAAAAATTATATCAGGGCAAGTTGAATCCAGCGGATTATGGACTTGTTATCCCGACCGAGAAGACATGTAAGAGGTGCCACAACGAGGAGTGTGCGAATTACAAAACGTTTAATTTTGAGGAATTTTACAAGAAGATAGCACATCCAGTACCGAAGAAGGGATAGAATAATTAAGGGGTGGGCGGCCCGCAAGGGCCGCCCACCCCTTAAATTTCGCTCAAAAATAATTATTCTTAACCCCCCGCAGAAGTATTAGTTACTATCAAGAACTTGATCCTCGACAATCTAATGTTAAAATATACTTCAAAAGTCCCCTCGCTTAATTTGAATTGTTGACCTCTCGTTAGAATCTTTTATTTTTCCTTATAGATTCTGATTTTTTGTTTCATCCTCTTAAAAAGCTCTCATAAAAAGTTCATGTGACTCAAATTACTTATTTTTAATTCTTTTACTTTAGCTGGAAATTTTAATTATCTGACTGTTTTATTTTTGCTTAGTTCCCATCACTTTTTGCATAATTATTCATAGTTTGACCTCCCTGCACTGCTACATGATAATATTGGCAAGGAGGTGAATTATGAAGAAAATATTGGTAATTGTCGCCCTGGTATTTGGAACAGGGCTAATAAAGGCTCATCCTGTAACGGTGGATGGTGATCCATCGGATTGGGTTGGGATAGGTGCTGATACGGCAGTTGTGGACTCAGGAGAGTGGATAGTAGAAGATGCGTTGTACGATGATTGGGGAGATGGGGGAGATGCCCCCGATGCATCAGATAATCCGGAGGCTTACTCATACCCAACGAGTGTAGATACAGGAATTGCAGACATAGAAGAAGTAAGATACACAATTGATATTACTCCTTCTGATTCCGTCAGTGATTACTTTTATGGTCTTGTCAGAATGGCGAATTTGACTCCAAATACAATAGTAACGGTTTTAATTTCTGTGGATACAACTCTCGGTGCAAACTGGGCTTTCGACTCATCCGATGTGGCTACAGGGTTGAAATGGAACATAATGATAGTTTTGAATAATGGGAATATAAGTGTATTGAATCCTCTTGGTCAGACATTCAATACGGGAGACACAGTTGTTTTTAACTATACCAATGATATTATCGAATTTGGCATTTCTCTTGATTCCTTACCTGAGCCGCAGGGATGGTTTATGTATACAGCGATCTATGCAGGTGTATCAAATGGTGGGTTCTATGCTGAAGTCGATTCATTAGCGTCTTCAACTAATGGTGGAGGTGGTTCCAGTTATATTTTCGATCCGGATATTTACGATATAGTTGCTCCAGATAGTTTTTCTCAGAGGGCATTCCTTTCGTCTTATACAGATACCTCGTTTGCTGTTATTCCGCAGAACTTGTTTTACACGATCAATATCTTGCAAATTTTGCCGTTTGTACCGGCATCAATTGAGGAGATTCAGGGACATGCCGATACATCTCCAATGGTTGGTATGAAAGTGATGACCTGGGGAGTTGTGACAGGAGTATACTCTTATGGATTTTTCTTGCAGGATACAGGAGATAGTGGTGATGTTGCCCTGCCGTGGAATGGTATATTTGTCTATACAGGTTCCACGCCTACCGTTAGTCGGGGTTATGACATAACCATTGTAGGTGAGGTTGCAGAGCACTATGGTCTTACAGAGATAAAGAACATTTCCTCAATTAATATAGATGATACTGGACGTGTCATTCAACCAGCAGTTGTCTCTACAGGGGATTTATCAGATGAGCAGTGGGAAGGTGTTTATGTGAAGGTTGACAGTGCAGTTTGTACCAATCCGGATCTCGGTTATGGAGAATGGGAGATTGATGATGGTTCAGGTCCAATAAGAGTAGATGATATGGGGTACAGTTATAATCCGGACTCCGGGCACGCGTACATGGTGCAAGGTCCTCTCACTTATACCTATGGAAATTACAAAATAGAGCCAAGAGATTCCAACGATGTTGTGGATTTAACAGCACAGCCGCCTTCTATACCGAATGTAAAAATCAATGAAATCTATTACGATTCTCCAGGAACAGACCACGGCACGTTTACAGAGCTCGTAGGAGCTCCTGGTACATCACTTGATAATGTGTATCTTATCGGGATCAATGGAAGCAATGGAGAAATCTATGCTACCATTGACCTTTCTGGTGACACCATTCCTTTCACAGGTTATTTTGTTGTTGCACAGGACTCTTCCATCATTTCCGCAGATCTAATTGATCCAAATGTTAACTGGCAAAACGGACCTGATAATGTTGTTCTTGCCTATATCACGGCTAATGATACAGTGATTCTTGATGCAGTGGGATATGGCCCTGAGGACACATCGGGCTGGTACTTCTATGGTGAAAACATACCAGCTGTTGATGTATGGTCCGGGTATTCACTTGCGAGAATACCTGATTCTACTGACACTGATTGTAACAATTGTGACTTTTCACCTTTGCCTCCGACTCCTGGAACGATAAATGGAACTCTTCTTTTCGAAGATGATTTTGAAAATGGAGGAAATAACTGGGCAGGTGATTGGCAGGTTACAGGTGCAGTTAGTCATTCTGGGAACTTCTCTTTTACAGATAGTCCAAATGGGAATTATCCGGATGATACCACATTAACAGCATATCTCACACAACCAATAAACTTGAGCAACGGAGTGATTGGTGCCTATCTCCAATTTTATGATGCTTACTGGATAGAACAAGGATTTGACTATGGTTACGTGGACATTTCGGTTGACGGTGGAAACACATGGACAACGGTTGCATCTTTTACCGGTGAAATGCCTCACTGGAACCTCGAAAATATCGATCTCGGAGCTTTCTGTGGAAATAGTGATGTTAGAATAAGATTCAGACTCGTCTCCGATGCATCGTACAATGAGGATGGCTGGTTTATTGATGATGTGAAAATTATCGGCACTTACATAGATGCGTCTCCACCTATGATAGTGCATACACCCCTTGCAGACACATCAAGTGTAATCGATTCCATGGTTTTGAGTGTTAAATATATGGACGCTTCAGATATTACCATGGATACACTTTACTATTCACTTGATGGTGTCTGGAGTACTACAGTATCTGATTCCTCGGTAAATGGCATCTGGTATTACACCATCAGAGGACTTGATCCTGGAACATTTATTGAATATTACTTCGTGGCCATTGATATGTTCGGAAATAGAGCTGAATCAGATCATTACAAACATATCGCTGGAAAGGTTCTTTACCGCGATGATGGTATGCCTGGTTACATAACTCTTCCTGATCCGGGTGACTCTATTGCAGTTAGATTCAATTATGCACCTGCAGGTAGTCTCTGGGTAACAACGCTTCTTTACAATTTTTATACCGATTACAATCATCAACTTGATACAGTGACTGTTCATGTTTGGGATTCACTTGGCAATGAGTTAATCCAGCCGATCCAGATTTATCCTGTTAATACTCTTGATAATCCGTTTGCGTGGACTGCTGTTGATATAAGAAATGAGAATCTTTATGTGTCAGGTAACACACCATTCTATGTAGGAGTTGAATTCAGAGATACGATACCAGCGATCCTGCTTGATAATCCAGGTAATTTCAATAGCTCTTACAGATTTGCAAATGGAACATGGCACGCACTATCCGTTGATTTCTTCATCAGAGCTATTGTGGGAACTTATGGTGTGGGAATTTCTGAAGGAAACGTTCCTGGCGAGTATACTTTCAAACTATTCCAGAACTCCCCAAATCCGGTGAAGGATCGGACCACAATTTCTTTTGTTATTCCTAAAACTGAAAGGGTTAAGCTGACATTATATGATGTTACTGGAAGAGTGGTTCGCACTCTGGTAGATAGAACTATGACGAAAGGTGTACATAGCATAACTATGAAAACCAGCAATCTGAGGAGCGGAATCTACTTTTATGAGTTGCGTACAGATGACAATGTAAAAACAAGGAAGATGATTATCCTGAAGTGAGGTAATCGTTAAGATAAAGAAGTGGTGGGAGGGTTTTTCCAAAACCCTCCCACCACTTCTTTATATCTATTGGTGGTTGGTACCTTTGGGACTATGATAGGGGACAGGAATGAATTCCACTCCAGGTCTTCCATGCTGAGCCTGGGGATAGAGATTCATGAGATCATAGACTTCCTGAGGAACCTCTGTTGTAACTTTTAAACCCATGGCGCGGGCTTCTTCAACCGTTATCGGATAGTCATGAGTATAGTATCCCTGTGACAATTTATCTGCGACTTCCTTCCTCTTTTCTTCATCGAGTTTTCCTTCAAGCAAGTTGTACACAATATTTCTCACCTGTTCTAAGGCCTTTTTAGCCACATCGGCCTTGATAAGGGTATCATCTTCTACGTTTTCTTTCCCTTTTTCTTCAACAACTTTTACTATCGATGCGGCAGGAACGGCACTTGCGCCCTGTGAATCTGATAACTGAGGATCGACCGGGCCAAGAACGGCATGCTGGTCCATTATTATTTCATCGGCTGCAAGGGCTATGAGCGTACCACCACTCATTGCGTAGTGTGGAACGATTACGGTAGTTTTTGCTGGATGATCCTTGAGGGCCCTCGCTATCTGTGTTGCTGCGAGGACGAGCCCACCGGGTGTATGAAGGACAAGGTCAATGGGTACGTCTTTCGGGGTCATTCTGATAGCTCTTAATATTTCTTCAGAATCTTCGATATCAATGAACCTGAAGAAAGGTATTCCAAATAATCCGATTTTTTCCTGTCTGTGGATCATTGTAATGACACGGGAACCGCGTTTCTTCTCGAGTTTTTTTATGAGTGATAGTCTACCTCCTACAAGAAACTTATGCTGTAACTGAGGATAAATTAACCCGAACAAAAATAGGATTAGAAATAATAAAGAGATAGGATCGTACATAACTTACCTCCTGTTTAGATTTTTTAAAAATTAATTTTGATGGGGCCGAAGGCCTTTGGCCTTCGGCCCCATCAATAACCTTAAACCATTACCTCTTCCCAAACTTTTCTGATCTCGCTTAATCTCTGGAATGCCTCAACAATGTATTTCCCATGTGGAGTTATGTTCCTTGCTCCTATATACTTCACCCTCTTCGCAAACAGTATGAGCTCCTCAAACAGGTCTGCTGGAATTCCCAGAGATTTCTCCGTCTTTTTTAATGCTGAGCTTAAATCATTACCTGATTGTATTTCGTCATTCAACTTCGCAAGAATTTTTACAAGTAATGGATGAATGGGATATTGAACGGAATCTGGAACCGATTGAAGTGCCCTTTTAATCAATTTCCCTGCCTCAGTGAGAACAACCGCATTTCCAGGCAACAGATCCACGATGCCATCCGCATCGAGAGAAGAGAGCACTTCAAGCAACGGAATGTCCTCTTTCCAATATCTCTCAAGCTCGTCGATATAGCTCCCATTGAAAAGTGGCAAAATTCTTAGAGCCTTCATTTCTACATTCTCGACAAATGGAATTTTCTCCGCATTTGACCCAATTTTTGCATAGGTTAATCCAGCCTTTGAGGGAAATCCGTTCCCCGTAAGTCCAGCTTTTTCTCCGTCCATAAACCAGTGATATTCTGGTGCAGTGAACTCCATTCTTGTCAATGTTATAGATTTTACTCCGTGGGCAGGGACAGATTTCTCAGATAATTTCTGATGTTCGTAAACCTCTTTGCCCCAATCTGTTAAATTATAAATTGCAGAAGACTCTGAAAAGTTTACATTGATCAGTCTAACGGCCAGTAATCTGTGGAGATATAACTTTGGATTGAATTCTTCGAGCTCGAATTTCTTTTTGACTTTCAAACGAATCTTTTCTTCATTGATTTCAGTTTCTCCCTCGGATTCGAGTTCTGCAATTGCCTTGAGTGTATAGATATCAAAGAGGTCAAGGTGTAGAGATGGATTGACGGTAATTGGACCTTCGAAATAAATTTTTGCTGCGGAAAGAAGATGTTTTCCCGCCTGGAGAAGCTTTCCCTCCGGAGAAATGAAAGCCATTGCGACAAGTTTGTTAAAAATGGGGGAATCTTTAAAATTCCCTTCATAAAAGAGCTTTAAGACCTTGTCGTCAATGACAACATCGTAGGCCGGAGCGCTGGTCATAATTGCTGCCCTTATTTGTTGCCCGAGGCCTGAGAGAGAATAAACTTCGCTTTTCGGTATGCTAAAAGATAACAGCCTCATCGACTCCAGTTCAAGAAGATGAAACTTATCTATTTTGAGGAACTTTGTAAGTCCTGGTCCTGGAGGAATTTTACGAAGTGCTTCTGCAAGTTCTTTTGAAATTGTTAATTTTGGGTGTGCTTTCTCATAATGTTCGATAACATTGTAAGCGAGAGGAGTTAAATTCCCGTTCAGTGCAAATCCCCTCTTTTCAAGCTCGTCATTGAAAGATTTGTGGGTTTTACCCTGTACATACTTCGATGTGTAAAGCATTGTGATAATTTCAGATCCGAGGAATCTGAAATTATCACTCCAGTCTGAGAGAGGTAATCCACCAAACTCAGGCACCCTTTCTATTGTTTCCGCAAGGAGGGAGCCTGAGTAAGTTGTCGTAAAAACTCCCTCATCATCGAGTTCTATTAATCCCATCTTGTCAAGATGGTCAAGATACTGAATGTCATCACCAAGAACATCAGCAAATTTTACACCTTCGTCTCGTGCTTTAAGCAACAGTTCTGCATGCCTTTTGAGTATTACCATTACTCACCTCCTTTTAAAAAATTCAGGGAGGGGAATTTTCCCCTCTCCTGTCTATTGCTCCAGATTCTCCCTAATCTGGTGAAGCAGATCACTGGGACTTTTAACCGGATATCTAAGGTTTTCCAGAATCTGCTCAGCAGGGTTGTCTTTGATTTTAAGTCCAGAGAGCCTTTCCATAAGGGTATCCTTATCGACAGGAAAGTTAAGCCCCTTGATACGTTTAAGAACCTCAATTGGCCAGTAAATTCCAAGTGTTTCAGAGGCACTTTGAAGTGCGAATATGAAAATATTGAGATTATCTCTTCCTTCTTTAATTTCTCGGTATGCGATTTTTGCAAGTCCACCCGCCGTATGGGCTTTTGGAGTCTTTTCCTTTAACTCTCCCTCTATTTTTGCCATTACAAGGTCGGGATCCGCACGTAAAATATTTCTGACAGTTTGTCTTGTTAATCCCAGGAAAGAGGCAATTTCATCCTCCGTTTTAAAAGATTCCTCCGAGAGTACGATGGCATAAGAGGCTTCCATTAAGGAAGTGATCCAGGTTAAATTTCTAAGTTCGATAAGCTTTCTCGGACCACCAAGGATTTCGAGTGCTTTTAAAAAAACTCTAATGGCAAGAGTGTCAATATCATAAGTTTTGATTTCATCCGGTTGAAGAACTGGCATTGTCTCACCTCCTTTTTCAAGTTTTTCTCAAAAGATCCTTGAGTCTTGGACCTATTTTTACAAGTCCACCTTCGGTTATTTCCATTACATGTGTATCGGTGTCGTGACCACACATTCGGCATCCATCTATTCGGAAGAATCGGATCATTTCACCTATGGGGCGTTTATAAAGTCTCTCATCATACTGGCTCTGAATCATTTTCTTGGTTAGTACCAATGTACAATCTACAATGTGTGAGACTGCGTAACCACCAGCCGCTTCAGCGGAGAATTCTTCATGGCCGGACCGTTTTTGAGATACGAGAAGGGCTGTTTGGTACCATTTTTTCAGGAAATTGAATATCTGTCGTACAAAAGTTCGTGCGAGCATCTCCTTTGCTTCGTATAATCCGGTAACCGAGTCAATCACTGTGTATTTGATTTTATAGGTTTTTATAGTGTAAGCAAGAGTATCAAGTAAAACCTTTATATCTTCGCGCAGAGCGCCATAACTTGCTGCATCAATTATATAAATGTTGTCCTCTACAGATTTTGTATCTTCTATCCCCATTGCCTTGGCCCGCTCTTTAAGACCAATAGAGAGAAACGTTGCTGGAGTCTCAACTGTAATAAAGGCAACTCGTTTGCCAAGTGATGCTTGTTTGACGGCAAATTGTTCAACCATAAGAGATTTTCCAGTATCCGATATTCCCGTTAGATTTACAACAGCATAGCGTGGAATCCCTCCCAGTGATCTCTTTTTTACCTTTCCGTTCTCAATCGTAGACGTGAAAAATAGATCATCAAGCCCCTCAACTCCAGAAGGTACTCCTTCCAATCTTGGGGCTTCTTTTCCCACCTCACTCAAATTTTTTACGCTTTCCTTTATAATGTTTTCCATAGCGTTATTATAAATAAAAGTGCAAATAAACTTTGTCAATCCCCTTAGTCAAGAGGGTTTTAGAATATGGATGGAAAAGTGGGTGGATGGATTTCTTAATTTTCGCAGTGTTTTATATTTGAAGGATTTTAATGGTAATTTAAGTATTGAGTTTTCGATTGCTCAGAGATACGTGTTGCTTGAATTTTATGAGTGGAATTGGCCCTTTTTGTCTTTTTTAGGTGTGAAATACTATGTTGGTTGGGTAATTTAGGAGATTTTTTTAATCTGATAATTAGTTATTAGTCCAGCAGATTTTATTTATAAGATTCAGGGCGCCCCCGAAGGGGGCGCCCTGAAAAATTCCTTACTTCACTTCTCTGAAATCTCTGTAATACATCACGTGGTCGGCTCTTGGAGTGAACACAATTCCTTTTTTCGCCGCAAACAGGTTCACATAGTAATAAAGCGGTATATAGGCCATATCTTTGAGAGCCAGTCTTGTGATTTTGTGCATGATTTTTTCTCTCTTTGCCTGATTCATTAAGGTATCCTGCTCTTCAATCAGTTTATCAACTGTCGGATTTGAGTAGCCAGCATCATTGAATCTTCCGTATCCCTTCTCTTTATCCCTTGTGTGAAGGATATTGTCAAAGAAAGCTGCACCATCAGCTGAAGAGCAGGACCATCCGAGAAGGAAGAAGCTGGTCTTGTTGCTGTTTACCATAGGGAAGAATACGGCCTTTGGAATTGCGTTAACTTTAACCTTAATCCCTATTTTTGCGAGATCTGCTGCTATAGCGGCTGCAACTTTTTCATCATTAATGTATCTATCATTTGGTGCATCAAGTGTAACTTCAAAGCCATTAGGATATCCAGCTTCCTTCAGGAGTTCTTTCGCCTTTTCCGGATCATAAGGTGCTCTCTTGATAGTCGGATCATAACCAAATACAGTGCTTGGGAAATATTGACTTGCCGGAGAATTATAGCCACGGTTGATATATTTGATAATCCCATTTACATCGATTCCGTAGTAAAACGCCTTTCTAACTCTAACGTCTTTGAACGGATTTTCACCGTGAGGAGTTTTGCCTTTGAAGATCTTGTCTCTTGCAACATCAACACCCACAAAGATGAGTCGGAGTCCGTCGGTTTTGAAGAATGAGAATTTGGGGTTCTTGGCAATTCTTTCTGCATCTGTGAGAGGCACGTCTTCGATTACATCAACGGCGCCCGAAAGTAGAGCGGCTGTTCTTGCAGCATCATTTGTTAATGGTCTGAGAATAACCTTATCAAAGTAAGGTTTGGGCCCCCAATAATCTTTGTTAGCAACAAGAGTGATGTGATCTCCTTTTACCCATTCTTTGAACTTGTATGGGCCTGTACCCATTGGATGGAATGCTATGTAATCGGGGGATTTTCCTTCCGTGGACTCTTTTGACATAATCCTCAATCTTCTTAAATCTCTGATGAGTACGGGGGCGGGTCTGCTTAGTTTGAAAATCACAGTGTATTTATCTTTGATGATGACATCTTTGATCGGCTTGAAGTAAACCTTGAACTGAGATTTTTCCCAATTTTTAGCTCTGTCGACTGTGTATTTAACATCATAGGCATCGAAAGGTGTCCCGTCGTGGAATTTAACGCCTTTTCTGAGGTGAAAGACAATGGTGCGGGGATCTTTGATCTCCCAGGATGTAGCAAGACCTGGTTTGACTCTAAGATGTGCATCAAGCATCACGAGAGCATCGTAGATATTGTAATTGAAGGAGTTGGTCGGGGTTTCATTAAAGGCGAAGGGATCGCCGGATCTTGGCTCGGACGAAAGTCCGACCACCAATGTTTTAGCTGCCACTGTTCCTGCAAAGAACAGTGCAAGCAGTACTGACAACTTCTTCATACTGCTAACCTCCTTTTTGGATTTTTAATGTATAACACGTATTTGTTCAATAAAGAAAACATGACACAAAATGGCCCGGTGATGCTTCTTTCAACTCAGGCCTTTCTTTCTTACATCTTTCAGTAGCATGTGGACATCTTGGATGGAATGGACAACCGGGTGGTGGATTTATTGGGGAAGGAACCTCACCTTCAATAGTGACTTTTAATGGCTGCTTTACCTTCTCGACAGAAGGGATTGAATCGAACAGGGTTTTTGTGTAAGGATGAAGTGGATTAGAGAAGATTTCGTCAGTTTTCCCCATTTCCACAATCCGGCCGAGATACATGACTGCAGTTTTGTTGGAAATATGCCTGACCACGCTGAGATCGTGGGCTATAAAAAGGTATGTGAGACCAAATTTTTCTTGCAAATCTTCCATGAGATTCAAAATCTGTGCCCGGATAGAGACGTCGAGAGCAGATATAGGCTCATCAGCCACTATAAATTCAGGCTCTGTTGCAAGAGCCCTTGCTATTGCAATCCTCTGCCTCTGACCGCCTGAAAACTGATGTGGATATCTACTCATATATTCAGGTTCAAGTCCTACATTTACCATTATTTCTTCAACTCTTTCTCTCTCTTCAGCTTTTGTTGAAACAAGTTTGTGAACTCTTAAAGGCTCACTAATGAGATTATAAACCTTCATCCTCGGATTTAACGATGAATATGGATCCTGAAATATCATTTGAACATTCTTCTTAAAATCCTTAGGTGAGGTTTTCAAGACTTCGTCAACGGATTTGCCTTTAAAGAAAATTCTACCCTCGGTTTGTTTATAGAGTCCAACTATTGTTCTACCTGTTGTTGTTTTACCGCACCCGCTTTCGCCAACAAGTGCGAAGGTGTCACCTTTATTAATCTCAAAAGATACACCATCTATTGCTTTAACATACAGTCTCTTTCTCTTAAGTTTTCCGTTTTCAAAATGCCAACCTTCAAACATCCCCAATTTTACAGGGAAATATTTTCTCAGATTTTCAACTTTTACAAGACTTTCTGTCATCAGCTATTCTCCTGAAATTAAAGCATCTAACGTAATGATTTTCTCCAACTTTTTCAAACTGTGGCATATCCTTTTCACAGATATCTGTTTTGCAAAAACATCTTGGCGCAAAGGCACATCCAGGAGGTAAATTCAATAAACTTGGCATGATGCCCGGAATTTGATATAACCGTTTTTCTGTTCTACCTGAGAGTTTAGGTATGGATCTTATCAAACCAATTGTATAAGGGTGTTTGGGGTTAAAAATGATTTCTTCAGTTGGGCCTATTTCAACCATTTTCCCTGCGTACATAACAGCGATTCTATCTGCCATTTGGGCTACGACTCCCATATCATGTGTAATTAAAATTATGGATGACCCTTTTTCCCGGGATAGACGCTTCATCAGGTTTAAAACCTGTGCCTGGATTGTAACATCGAGAGCAGTGGTGGGCTCGTCTGCTATTACAAGATCGGGATTGTTCGCAAGAGCGATAGCAATAACAACCCTCTGTCTCATACCCCCTGAAAATTGATGAGGATAATCTCTCAGTCTTTTCTCCGGTGAAGGAATTCCTACACTTTTTAACAAATCAATGCTACGTTCTCTTATTTCACTTCTGGACATGTGTGGGTTGTGAACCTTTATAGCCTCTTCAAGCTGGTAGCCAATGGTAAAAACCGGATTTAATGATGTCAGTGGGTCTTGAAAAACCATGCTGATTTTATTGCCTCGTATTTTTCTCATTTCCTCATCAGACTTCGGTACAAGATCATCACCTCTGAAATAAATATGCCCATCGACTATCCTGCCAGGTGGGTCTATTGCCTTGAGAATGGAGAATCCCGTTATAGATTTTCCTGCGCCAGATTCACCAACAATCCCGAGGATTTCTTTTTCATATACTTCAAAACTTACATCGTCAACTGCTTTTACAACTCCTCTCTTTGTGAAAAAATATGTTTTCAGGTTTTTAACTTCTAAAATTGCTGTCATCTTTTCAATTTTGGGTTCAAAATATCTCTTAACCTATCACCTACGAGGTTAATTCCCATAACAATTAACATAAGGGCTATTCCTGGAAAAACAGAAACCCACCAGTATCCAGAAAATAAAACCTGATACCCTGAAGCAATCATAGAACCGAGTGACGGTTTGGTCACAGGAACACCAAGGCCAAGGAATGAAAGAGTTGCTTCGAGAATGATGGCGTTTGCTATTCTTACCGTTCCTATCACTATAACTGGTGCGAGGACATTTGGTAGTATGTGTTTAAACATAATACCTAAATGGCCGACACCAACTACTCGTGCTGAGTCAACATACTCCTTTTCCCTTTCGGCAAGAGTCGAGCCTCTAACTGTTCTGGCGTAATAAACCCATCCAACGACTGTAATAGCAATGATAATCTTATCAAGTCCTTGTCCCCAGATAGCCATAATCATTAATGCAATTAAAAGGGCAGGGAAGGAAAGTTGAATATCAGCCAGTCTCATAATGAGCATGTCAACTTTTCCACCGAAGTAACCAGCTATTAGTCCGAGGATTGTCCCGATAATAGCCGAAAAAACTGTGCTGACAACTCCAACAAATAACGATATTCTCATCCCATAAAGAATAGTTGAAAAAACCCCTCTTCCCTGGTCATCGGTCCCAAGTAAAAACCTGATACCATTGGCAACATAACCAGGTGGTTTGTATGCATTTTGGAGATTTAGTTCCTTTAGATCATAGGGATTCTGTGGGGCGATAAAATTTGCAAAAATTGCGGCCAGTGTGAGTACTATTATTAAGACAAGACCAAATACTGCTTCTTTACTTTCGAAAAATTCCTGAACAGTTTCATTCTTAAAAATTCGCTTCATTTCAATCTTATCCTTGGATCAAGAAATGTGTATGCGATATCAACGAGGAGATTAATGATGACAAATATGACTGCTACTATCATAAGATACGCAACCACGACGGGTCTATCGAGCAGATGGATTGAGTCAATAACAAGCTTTCCCATGCCAGGCCATGCAAAGATAGTCTCTGTTACTACTGCAAATGCAAGGATTCCACCAAAGTTCAAACCAATAATTGTTATAACGGGGATCATAATATTCTTTAGAGCATGAACAAAAATTATTTTCCGTTTAGATACCCCTTTAATTTTCGCAAATTTTATGTAGTCCTGAAGTAATACCTCCATCATCCCTGCACGGACAAGACGGACGATCAAAGCGAGATGGTAACCTGCAAGTGTTACTGATGGCAAAATAAGATGTTTGATGCCGTCCCACGTGAGAAAACTCCAGGGGATACCAAAAACTTTGACAGTTTCACCTCTGCCCGATGAGGGTAACCATCCAAGAGTTACTGCAAAAATCAGGATTAACATAACCCCAACCCAGAAAGTTGGAAATGAAATACCAAAAAGTGAACCTATCATTATAGCCTTGCTGTATATCTTTTTTGGATTTACTGCAGCTATGATACCGAATGGGATCCCGAAGATTACTGCTATAATTGTAGCCATCATAGCGAGTTCAAATGTCGCTGGCATACGTTCAAAAATTAGTTCCACTGCTGGTGCATTATTTACATAGGAATATCCAAGGTTCCCATGTAGGGCGTGCTTGAGAAATTGCAGATATTGAACGTGAAGAGGTTTGTCCAGACCAAGAGCTTTTCTAAGTTGAGCAACCTCCACCTCTGTTGCATCCGGCGGCGCAAGTAGCTCAACTGGATCTCCTGATACGTATACCATTACAAATACAAGTATTGAAACCGCCAGCAGTACAATTATGCTTTGCCAGAGTCTTCTTAGGATTATCTCTAACATGACAATGAATGGCTGGAATTTTATTCATTGAGTATGAAACAGTCAAGTGACTAAGGTAACGTAAGTAAAGAAAATCCCTGAAATTTCAATGAACTCCAGATTTGAAAATTTATTCGTTTCTTTTCCCTATAATCCCGGTGTAAATATTCCGTACATTTACTTTGTCCCAGATAATGTTTAACCTGCTTTTTAGTTATGAAATTCTGGTTCAAAAATTTTCTATCTACTCAACGAATTATTTCGTATTTCTCAAACCCGAAAAATAGCTTATAATAGAAATCCCTATATGGGAGGTGACCTTTATAGGAATAATTCAGGTTAATGAGAAATACGTCAGGAAATTCAAAACCGATCGCCATACCAATATGGAAGAAGATTTTTGACAAAGTTTTTTCTTTCAGTATTTTGTTAATGCTATTTCCGTTTTTTCTCCTCATTGCGGTTCTCATTAAGCTTACATCTAAAGGACCTGTATTCTACAGGCAAAAAAGAATTGGATATAAAGGTAAATATTTTTATCTGTATAAATTTCGCACTATGGTAATAAATGCAGATGAGGTACTTGAAAGTGTACTCCGGGAAAATCCAAAAATGAGGGAGGAATTTTTAACCCTTAATAAATTGACTCACGATCCAAGGATTACGAAAATTGGTAAAATATTGAGGAAAACAAGTCTCGATGAATTGCCACAATTCATAAATGTGCTGAAGGGTGAAATGAGTATCATAGGCCCACGGCCGATCACTGATAGAGATATTTACATATATCTTACGAATCTCGATTATATAACAAAGCTACCTCCTGGTTTGACTGGTCTCTGGCAGGTGTCAGGAAGGAATGATCTTCCAATTGAAGAAAGGGTTAAGCTTGATAGATACTATGTAGACCATCTCTCATTCCCTCTGGATTTGAAGATACTTTTTAAAACACTCTTTGTAATAGTTAAAGGGACAGGGGCCTATTGATGATATATTTTGAGACGGGTAGAATCCTCAAAAGAGCTACTTTCGACATTGATAAGGTATTACTTAAAGTGAAGAGTAATCAAATCTGGAGAAATGCTCAACCAGGTCAGTTTGTTGAAATCCGGGTTGGTAATGGACTCGATCCTTTATTAAGAAGACCTTTTAGTGTAGCTTTCACTGAAGAAAACTCTATCTGGCTCCTTATTCAAATCAGAGGAAGAGGTTCAAAAATAATTGCAAATTCGGATGAGCTTGAAATAATGGGTCCTCTTGGAAACGGTTTCCCGGTCCTTGATAAAACTGTTCTTGTTGGGGGTGGATCTGGAATTGCTCCACTGATTTTTTATTTTAAGAAGTATCCAGAGAAGGTGAAAGAGGTTCTATTTGGTTTTAAAACACTGCCTGAATTTAATTTGTTTGAACTGATACCATCTGACAAGTTGAAATTAATTACCGAAGATGGCTCGTCTGAATTTCCTGGTGTTGTCACTGATTTTATCGAGAGTCCAAATTATCCTCATCTGGCATGTGGACCAACTCCAATGATGAAAGCCTTGAATAAATTAATATCATCAAATAAATTATATTTTTCATTGGAAAGTTATATGGGATGTGGGATCGGGATTTGCATGGGATGTGCTGTAAAGAAAGCCGATAAAAGTGGTTACTATCGTGTTTGCTCTGAGGGACCTATATTCAGGGCAGATAAAATTTTGTTATGATCGGGCATAATAAAAGAAGATTTTATATTAGGACATTTGGATGTCAGATGAACGTGTACGACTCGCGTCTTATTTCGGAAACACTTAAATTGGCTGGATTTGAGGAAGTAAAATCCCCAGAAGAGGCGGAAATTGTTCTTTCCAATACCTGTTCTGTCAGACATAAGGCTGAAGAAAGGGGCGTTAAATTTCTTAGGGATTATAAGAAATACGGAAAGATTACAGTTATGCTCGGATGTGTTGCTCAGCAGCACAAAGGAGAAGACGCGATTCCCGGTGTCGATCTCGCTTTCGGCACAAGAAGTTATACCTTACTTCCACACTATCTCCTTAACTTGTTAGAAGGAAACGTGCCTGATACAAGAATCCTCGGCGGTGATTTTGGATTACTTGAACTGACAGATGTCCCGTTAAAAAGACAGGCGACTTGGATACAAGAATATGTGAATATCATGCAAGGGTGTGATAACTTCTGTTCGTACTGTATTGTCCCGTTTACAAGAGGGAGAGAAATTTCTCGACCATCGGAACATATATTGAAAGAGCTTACTCATCTACAGAGCCAGGGAGTTGTTGAGGTAACACTACTTGGTCAAAATGTGAATTCATACTTCGATGGTAAACTACAATTTTACCAGCTTCTTGAGCTACTTGATAAAAGTACGAATTTTTTAAGAATCCGTTTTACAACTTCTCATCCACGAGATTTAACCTATAAGGTTTTAAATGTAATTGCAAATTCAAAGAGAATAACTGATTGGATTCATCTCCCACTCCAGGCGGGATCAACTCCAATCCTGAAGGCCATGAGGAGAGGGTATACAAAAGATGAGTATATCGAGATTGTCTCAACGATAAGAAAAGTTCTTCCTGAGGCTACGATAACAACTGACATAATGGTGGGTTTCCCTGGGGAAACGGATGATGATTTCGAGGAGACACTTGATGTAGTGAGAAAAGTTAAATTTGATCATGCGTTCACTTTTATTTACAGTCCGAGGCCCGGTACTCTTGCGTCAAAATTTAGAGATGACACGCCTAATGAAGTTAAAGGCAAGCGCCTCAGAACGTTGATTGAAGAGATTAATAGGGTAGCATATAACCAGAGGACAAAGATGATAGGGAAATTTTATGATTTTCTTGTTGAAGGTGAATCCAGGAAAGATAAGTCCCTTTCGGCAGGCCGGAATAGAGGATTTATAAAAGCTGTAATTTTGGGGAATTACCCTCCTGGAACATATTTAATAGGTAAGGTTATCGATGTTAGAGGCCTGGCACCTATAGTTAAACCTGTTAAAATTATTGACAAATTTGAAATTTATAATAAATTAAGCCTTTCTGTATAAAAAATCCAGCAAAATCTAATATTTATAAGATTCATATTCAGTTCGAAACATGAAAAGTAGGTTGACAGATCGATATATAAAACAATATATTTCAGCATTAAATAAAAGGAGGTGTGTCGTATGAAGAGGTTGCTTACGCTGGTATATATACTCATAGGGTTGCTCGTCTTGGGCGGTAACGCTAAAGCTCAAGATGTGGTGAAGGTCGGTGTTGACCTTGAGATGACCGGGGCAGTGGCTGCATTTGGGCAGATGACCTGGACTGGTATCCAGATTGCCCATGAAATGCAGCCTACAGTTCTTGGAAAGAAAGTCAAACTTGTACTTGGTGATAACAAGTCTGATAAAATTGAGGCAGCGAATGTTGCCCAGAGATTGATCAAAAAAGATCATGTTGTTGCTATAATCGGTGCCGTAGCTTCTTCCCACTCACTTGCAATTGCACCGATTTGCGAGGAGAATCATGTCCCTCAAATTACCCCTTCTTCAACAAACCCCCTTGTTACACAGAATAGGAAATGGGTCTTTAGAGCATGCTTCATTGACCCATTCCAGGGTGACATGCTTGCAAAATTTGCTGTCAATTACCTCCATGCAAAAACAGCAGCTGTTTTGACTGATATTGCTCAGGACTATTCTGTTGGACTTTCTAACTTCTTTATTAAAAAATTCACCCAACTTGGTGGTAAGGTGGTTTCACATGCGTTCTATCAGACAGGTGACCAGGATTTCACGGCTCAGTTGACTGCTATCAAGAAGCTTCATCCTGATGTAATCGTTATTCCCGGATATTACACAGAGATTGCTCTCATTGCCCGTCAGGCAAGAGAGCTTGGAATCAAATCCACACTGCTTGCCGGTGACGGTGCAGAGGCACCTGAACTGGTTAAAATCGGTGGAAAAGCCGTTGAAGGACTTTACTACTCCACACACTTTGATGAAAAGGCCGCTGAGACCGAACTGGGTAAAAAGTACGTAAAGATCTTTAGAAAGAAGTATCATAAGGCTCCTGACGCCCTTGGAGCGCTCGGTTTCGATGCATACATGTTGCTCATGGATGCCATAAAGAGAGCCGGAAGTACTGATCCTGCAAAGATCAGAGATGCTCTTGACCATACAAAGAACTTTGAGGGCGTTACAGGAATTATCACTCTCGTCAACGGTAACGCTGTGAAGAGTGGTGTTATCAGAGTTGTTAAGAATGGAAAATTCGTGTATGTAACAACGATTAAGCCTGACTGAGAAAAAGAGATTTAATTTTGTGAGGGCGGCGCTTTTTAAAAAGCGCCGCCCTCACAAAAAAATTTTTTAAATCCTTTTCAAGATTTTTTGCTATTTACAAAAACCTTATAACTCCTGGCTTTATCTGTTCCTTAAATTGGGGGTAAATCGAAAAATTAAAAAAATCTTATTAGAGGTGTAAAAGATATGACCCTATCAACATTTATACAGCAGTTGATAAATGGATTTTCTCTGGGTAGTCTGTATGCGCTCATAGCCATTGGGTACACAATGGTATATGGAATCATCAGGTTGATCAACTTCGCCCACGGCGACGTTATGATGATGAGTACGTACTTTGCGTTCTTCGGATACCTTATTTTTCGCATTCCCTGGTACATAAGCTTTCCCATCGCAATGATCCTGACAGCCATCCTCGGTGTTCTCATAGATAGAGGAGCATACAAACCGGTCAGGAATGCTCCAAGGATATCTGCACTGATCACCGCTATCGGTGTATCCTTCTTCCTTGAAAACTTTGGAATTGTTGTGTTCGGTGGCAGGCCCAAAGGATTTAAAATACCAAAACTTTTTGGTGCCATTTTCAATGTAAAAGGCATCACCATTCCCGCTCTGAGCCTCTGGATTCCATTCTTCACAGCAGTTTTCCTATTCCTGACATTCTATATCGTCTATAGGACGAGAAGGGGAATGGCAATGAGAGCAATTTCTCGTGATATGGACACTACAAGGATTATGGGTGTGGATGTGGATGGTATCATATCTTTCACCTTTGCACTTGGTTCATTCCTCGCAGCTGCTGGTGGTATTATGTGGGCCATGAAGTATCCACAGATAAATCCTCTCATGGGTATTATTCCTGGATTGAAAGCCTTTGTAGCCGCTGTGTTTGGTGGAATAGGAAATGTCGTTGGTGCCGCTATTGGAGGAATTCTCCTTGGAATCATTGAGATTATGTTTGTTGCTTTCTTCCCTCAGCTCGCAGGATACAGGGATGCTGTCGCATTTTTCCTGCTGATCGGGGTCTTGATTTTCAAACCTACTGGTATCATGGGGGAGGTATTGCCAGAATGATTGATAAGAGGAGAATTAGAAACTGGATACTCACCGGTATCAGTGTCGTTTTACTGTTTTTATTATTGGGATATCTTAACAAACATGCATCGAGTTACGTGATCCAGATTCTGAACGTTACAGCGATTTACATCATCCTAACAGTATCGTATAACCTGATCAACGGGATAACAGGACAGTTCTCACTGGAGCCTAATGCATTTGTTGCTATTGGAGCCTATACAGCTGCCCTCCTAACGATGACACCTCAGGAAAAAGCCATGACATTTATCATTCAACCCTGTATTTCTCCACTCAATCATATATCTATCCCATTTCTACCTGCTATATTGATAGGTGGTGTAGTCACAGCGATTCTTGCTTTTTTAATGGGAATTCCTGTGTTCCGTGTCAGGGGTGACTATCTTGCTATCGTGACTCTGGGTTTCGGTGAGATTGTCAGGGTGTTTGCCACGAATGCAATTCCGATAACGAACGGTGCGCTCGGCCTTAAAGGTTTACACCAATACACTAACATCTGGTGGTCATGGGGTACAGCCGCTGTTGTGGTGTTTTTCATAGTAGGGCTTGTTAACTCGAGTTACGGGAGGGCAATGAAAGCTATAAGAGAAGATGAAGCAGCGGCCCAGGCAATGGGGATCAATACATTCTGGCACAAGATGCTCGCCTTCGTTGTTGCAGCATTCTTTGAAGGTGTTGGCGGTGGTCTTCTTGCCCATCTTCTTACAACAATAGATCCACGATTGTTCACTTTCTTCCTGACATTTAACCTTTTAATCATGATTGTAGCTGGAGGACTTGGAAGTACCACAGGGGCTATTATCGGTGCTATTCTCTTTGCATGGGGATCTGAGATTCTCAGATGGATGGAAGAACCGCATGTTTTCTTCGGTCTTCATGTTCCAGGTATTCCGGGTATGAGAATGGTCACTTTCTCAATTCTTCTCATTCTCCTCATGATTTTTGCAAGAAATGGAATTATGGGAAGAAAGGAATTCTCCTGGGACGGGATATTTAATTTCTTTAATAAAAAGATTCTTAGGAGGGCATAAATATGGCCACATTGCTAAAAACCGAAAATATTGTGATGAAATTTGAAGGTCTAACAGCTATTAACAATCTTAACCTTGAAATTCATGAACATCAGATCTTCGGTCTGATTGGTCCAAACGGAGCCGGAAAGACCACGGCTTTTAATGTTATAACGGGATTTCTTGTTCCTACAGAAGGAAAAGTGTATTTCAAAGGAGAGGATATAACCGGTCTAAAACCCAATCATATCACAAAAAGGGGAATTGCAAGGACATTTCAGAATATCAAATTATTTCCGGAGATGAGTGTTATTGAAAACGTGATGACAGGTTTTCATATTCATAGAAAATTTAATTTCTTTGAGGCGATGTTCAGACTTCCGCGGTTTTTTAAAGATGAAGCGAAGATGTACAGAAAAGGTATGGAACTCCTTGATCTTGTTGGTCTAACTCAATTTGCAAGTGATCAGGCTGGAAGTTTACCATACGGTCATCAGAGGAAGCTGGAGATAGCAAGGGCCCTCGCAACAGCACCAACAATGCTTCTGCTTGATGAGCCTGCCGCAGGGATGAATCCACAGGAGTCTACAGAGTTGATGGATCTTATTAGAAAATTAAGAGATGAGATGAATTTGACCGTACTCCTTATCGAGCACGACATGAAGGTTGTTATGGGAATCTGTGAGAGAATCAAGGTTCTTGATCATGGTGAAGAAATAGCTGAGGGAACGCCAGAAGAAATTAGAAATAATCCAAGTGTTATTGAAGCATACTTAGGGGAGGCGAAAAAAGTTGCTTAGAATAGAAAACTTACACGTATTTTATGGTGGAATCCATGCCCTAAAGGGCATTTCAATGGAAGTACCTGAAGGAAAAATTGTTACTTTGATTGGTGCTAATGGAGCTGGGAAAAGTACTACCCTTAGAACTATAGTTGGACTTGTTAAACCCAAAGAAGGGAAAATATACTACCAGGACGAGGATATAACCGGGAAACCGTCACATTATATAGTGAGAAAAGGTATAGCACTTGTTCCAGAAGGCCGTAAAGTATTTGCCAATCTTACAGTGTACGAGAATCTTTTGATGGGAGGTTATAACAGACCTGAAGACGAGGAGTTTAAAAAGGATCTCGATTACGTTTTCTCATTGTTTCCCAGGTTACTTGAGAGAAAGAATCAGCTTGCCGGGACGTTATCCGGTGGAGAGCAACAGATGCTTGCACTTGGACGTGCACTCATGTCAAGACCGAAACTCATGATGCTTGACGAGCCCTCTCTCGGTCTTGCCCCAAAACTTGTGGAAGATGTTTTTAAATCTATTCAGGAAATTCATAACAATGGCACAACAATTCTTTTGATCGAGCAGAATGCAATGGCAGCACTTCAGATTGCTGATTATGGATACGTCCTTGAAACTGGTAAAATTGTACTGGAAGGAACTGGACAGGATCTTCTGCACAACGAGGATGTAAAAAGAGCTTATCTCGGAGGCTAAAACCTCCCTGGAGGTGGATAACCTTCTATATTGAAATACGTGAAAGTAATACGCGTTTCAAAATTGAAAATTTTTTCACTCGATATTACAATATACACACTTTGTTACATTTAAAACCAGGTAAGCATACCAAAAGATCTTTCCCACAATTGAAAAAATATACAATTCCCAAGAACAAACCAAGGGAGGTGTAGTATGAAGAAAATTGTAATGACACTGGCGATAGTGCCAATGTTGTTGATGGCAATCTCACCTCAGGAGATTGCCAGAAACTCGTACCTCGAGCAAATTCTCAAGAGGGGAGAACTGCGTGTTGGTTTAAATGCAGGGTATGCTCCTTTCGAAATGGTGGCAAAAGATGGTAGTATCATTGGCTTTGATATTGATCTTGTTAAACTTATGGCGAAAGAAATGGGCGTTAAGCTTAAGATAGTAAACACAGATTGGGATGGTATCATTCCGGCTCTTAATACTGGGAAATTTGATATCATTGCATCTGGAATGACAATAACCTTGAAAAGAGCACTTGCAGTGAATTTCTCTGACCCATACTTTAAAACAGGACAGGCGATTCTCGTCAATTTGAAGGGAAAGGCGGCTCACATTAAAAGCTATAAAGACCTTGGTGATGGTTCAGGATATACAATTGCGGTTCAGACGGGTACGACTGGAGATTTTGCTGCAACTAAAATGTTCCCGAAGGCGAAATTTAAGAGATATGAAAAAGAAGTCGAAGCTGCAATGGCAGTGACTCAGGGTAAAGCAGACCTGATGGTATTCGATCAGCCTTTCCTTGCAATATGGGCGGGTAGACACAGGAAGCAGGTAAGAGCGATTCTTGAGCCATTCACCTATGAATATTTTGGATTTGCGATTCGTAAGGGTGATGTAGATTTTCTGAGATGGATAAACGAGTTCATATTCCAGATAAAGCATGACGGACCTCCAGGGCAGACCACGTATGACAAGTTATTCAAAAAGTGGTTTGTAGATATGCCCTGGCTGGAGAAGGTGAAGGAGTAATGATGTTGTAGGGGGCGCCGCCTTAAGGCGGCGCCCCCTTTGAAAAATTTAACATAAAGGAGGAGTGATACCATTAGTGAATCAAGATTTACACTAAGATCATTCATAATACTCGGTGTATTCTTCCTTGTTCTATTTGCAGGAGCCTATATCATTCAGGCAAAGCAGATTTACAACTGGCACTGGCAGGATATTCCTCCAGTTATGCCAGTTTTCCTGAAAGCTGCCCTTCTTACACTTGAAGTTTCGGCAGTTTCAACCATTGTCGCAATCATTATTGGAATAGTTGCCGGATTGATGAAAATTTCAAGTGAGCCAGCTCTTAGATTGCTTGCATCTATCTATGTAGAGTCTATCAGGAATACACCACTTCTTATCCAGATTTTTATAGTTTACTTTTTCGTAGCGACAATTTTTCGAATGACAGCATTTCAAGCAGCCGTGTTCGCGTTATCCATTTTTGAAGGTGCCTATGTTACAGAAATTGTCAGGGCGGGGATTCAGAGTATACCGAAAGGTCAGTGGGAAGCTGCCCAATCTCTCGGGATGAATTACTTTCAGGTGATGAGATACATTATTCTTCCACAAGCTTTTAGAATCATCATACCTCCACTTGCAGGCCAGTTTATTTCCCTTATAAAGGACTCGTCACTGGTCTCGGTCATGTCTCTACCGGAGTTGACATTAACCGGACGTCAGATTAATTCGAGAATATTCAGACCCTTTGAAGTGTGGTTTACAGTCGCTGCCTTGTATTTCATAATGACGACAACCCTTTCAGTGTTTACTCATTATCTTGAAAGAAGGATGAGGGTCAATGGTAAGAGTGGTTGATATTCATAAAAAGTTTGGGCATCTGCATGTTTTGAAAGGCATAAGTTTTGAGGTGAAAAAGGGAGAAGTCGTGGTTGTCGTTGGGCCTTCAGGTGCAGGAAAAAGTACGATGTTGCGTTGCATTAATGCGCTTGAGAGAGTTGATAGTGGACATATTTATATCGAAGACCAGGATATAACCGACAAGAGAGTGGATAAAAATAAAATTCGTGCAGAAGTTGGAATGGTTTTCCAGCATTTTAATCTTTTTCCGCATTTAACCGCGTTGCAGAATGTGATGCTTGGTCCTGTGGTAGTTAAAAAAGAGCCCAAAGACAAGGTGAGAGAACTTGCTCTTGAACTTCTTGATAAAGTTGGTATTAAAGACAAAGCAAATAGTTATCCTTCTCAGCTCTCAGGTGGACAGCAGCAGAGAGTTGCAATTGCGCGTGCACTTGCCATGAAACCAAAGGTAATGCTCTTTGATGAACCTACGAGTGCACTTGATCCGGAGATGATTAAAGAGGTGCTCGACGTAATGATAGAGCTCGCACGCGAAGGTATGACTATGATTGTGGTCTCTCATGAGATGGGATTTGCACGTGAAGTTGCTACAAGGGTAATTTTTATGGACGATGGAAAGATTGTTGAAGAAGGACCTGCCACCAAGATTTTCACAAATCCAGACCATCCAAGAACAAAATTGTTTATGAGTAAAATCCTGTGAAGATTGTCGTCGGTTCATTAAATCCTGTTAAAATTAACGCAACGTTGCAAGCATTCAAACATTATTATAATTTTGTGGAAGTTGTGGGGGCGGAATCAAATTCAAAAGTTCCTGATCAACCAATTGGAAAAGAAACCTTTGAAGGAGCTCTTAATCGGGTTAAAGATATTTCAAGACGCTATATTGCTGATTTTTACGTTGGGATTGAAGGTGGTATATACAAAATTTCGGGGAATTGGTTTTCCTTCGGTGCAGTTTGCATAATGGACAGGAACGGAAGAGTTGGTTGGGGTACATCTCCCATGTTTACGCTGCCTGATTTTGTGATAAAGAAATTACAGACAAGAATTGAGCTTGGGGATGTTATAGATGAATTGATCAATGAACATAATTCCAAACAGAAGCAGGGTGCAATTGGATACCTCTCAAAAGGTGTCATTAATCGTGTGGAGCTTTATAAAATGGGGGTGATTATGGCCCTTGTTCCATTTTTAAACGATGAATGGTACTTTAATAATCCCCGATTATAGAATATTAATTACAGATTCATGGTCAGATCTTAAATTTACAGATAGAATTTTCTAACTCAAAGAATGTCTCAAAGAATATATTTTTGGGGACGCGAAGTATGCTTTAAAATTCTTTCATGTACCTTATTGTAGTTATTGGTTTCATTCTTTTTCTAATTATTCTGTCAGGAAATTCCTCGCTTATTCGAACATTGCTGTATATTCTTGCGATACCATTGCTTATCTGGATTGCATTGAGAATAGCCATGCTGGTTGGTATTGCTTTCAGATCGGGTCTGATTGGTGGTGTTATCCTGGCGGCGATAATTTATTACGTTTTCAAGAATTTTTATAGAAAGTCATGATAAAGAGTGTCTTAGCTGCATATCTTTTGCTATTGATTCCCGCAGTCATTTCCTGGATCGAAAAACTTCGTCTCGAGAAAGAGATCATAATTTCGAGTTTGAGAGCGTTTGTCCAGCTTTTGATTCTATCATCAGTCATCCTGTATTTTTTCAAACTACCAGTCATTTTCAACATCCTGTTCGTTTTCATAATGCTCGTATCAGGATGTATCATTGCGATGGAGCGGGGTAAGGGAGTTCCTCATTCTTTCTGGATTTCCTTTATATCCATGTTTGTCAGTTTTTTACCTGTATTTGCTTTGCTTTTTTTTACTGGTGTATTAAAGCTCGTACCTAACGTGTTTGTGCCAATATCCGGGATGTTGCTTGGAAACGCCACCAAGGCACTCTCCCTCGTTTTCAATAGAACAAAGAAACAGGTTGAAGAAAATCATGAGGTTATTGAAGCTGCTTTTCTTGATGGTGCAGGTTATATAGAGGCATCAAAAATTTTCATGATCGATGTAATGAATGTGACTCTGATCCCGCAAATTGATGGCTTAAAAATACTCGGAATAGTCCACATTCCAGGGACAATGGCAGGTCTTTTGATCGGCGGTGTCAAACCCATTGACGCTGCATTTTACCAGTTAATAGTTGCATATTCAATCGCCTCGATTTATGTTTTTACAACCTTTATAGGAGCTTATTTGAGTTTTACACTCTTGCTGAAGGATAGATATGAAAAGACAGCTGGAAAATAAAAATATCGTGATCCTTGCCTCAGGGAATGGATCAAATTTTGAGGCAATTGTAAATCATATAAGGAAGGAAAGTCTTCCAATAAATGTGAAATTCCTGATAACAGACAACCCAGGTGCTTTTGCTATTCAGAGGGCAGAGCGACTCGGAATACCTTACAAAGTCATTGACTATAAGAAATTTGAAAACCGGTCTGAGTATAATAAAGCCCTGGATAGATTTCTTTCTTCTATCGAATTTGATCTCATGGTACTCGCAGGATACATGAAGATCCTGCCAGCTTTTATTGTCCGAAAATACTGGAGAAGGATTGTCAACATTCACCCTTCTTTACTTCCGTCCTTTCCAGGTCTCCATGCTATAGAGAAGGCTTTCAATTACGGAGTTAAGGTAACTGGTGTGACAGTGCATTTTGTGGATGAGGGAGTAGATACCGGACCCATAATTGCTCAGGAGTGTGTGAAAGTTGAGGAAGATGATACCCTCGAAACGCTTGAAGAGAAGATTCATAAGGTTGAACACAAAATCTATTTTGAGGCGATAAAAAAAGTGCTCTTCCAGCTTTGAAAAAGATCCAGTTCCAATCACTTGAGTCTTATGTTGCTTATTTCCGAAGACTTGTAAAACTTGAAAGGGAAGCGGAGAAGAATTTTCATCTAAAAGAAATTAAAAATTTAACTGGTCACGAAAGGGAGAAAGTCGGAAGAGCAATTTTAAAATTGTCTGCCAGACCAGCAGGAGAACTCATAGGTGGTTACAAGTTGATAAAATTTTACAGGAGAGATATGCCAGATCATCAGATAAGCGTTGGTGATGTCGTACTGCTCAGTAAGAAATCACCCCTTAAAGATGGAATTGAGGGTACGGTTTACGAGAAGGGACAGAATTATATAACCGTTGCCTTTGACCGTGAATTCCCATTCAAAAAAGCCAAGGGATCTTTTCGAATCGATCTCTACATTAATGACATAACATTCAGAAGAATGCTTGATACCCTGACATTAATTGAGAACAGAGTTTCAAAGTTCCCTCTTGAAGTCCTTCTTGGTAGAGGTGAAGTTGAGGTAAATTCCGTGGAATTCGAAAGTGATGATCTCAACGAGTCTCAGGTGAAAGCAGCACAACTTGCTCTGGGCTCTACACCTGTGTTTCTTGTTCACGGACCACCAGGCACGGGAAAAACCACTACACTTGTTAAGATAATAAAAGAACTTGTTGAAAGGAGGAATAAAATCCTTGCTACTGCAGATAGCAACAATGCAGTTGATAATCTCGTAGTTGGATTGATCAAAGAAGGATTAAAAGTAGTAAGGCTCGGACATCCAGCTCGGCTTGATCCAGCTTTGTTAAAAGTCTCCCTTGATTATATGGTGGAACACCATGATAAGTATGAAGAGATAAAGAAAATAGATGAAAAAGTCGAAAAAATTAGGTCAAAACAGACAGAATTTAAAAAACCAATACCCTCTTTAAAAAGAGGTCTGACAGACGAGGAGATATTTAACCTGGCTCAAAAGGGGAAAGGAGCACGTGGAGTATCCTTCGAGATTATAAAATCAATGGCCAAATGGATAGATATGCAACGGGAAATTAATTCTCTTGTCAGTGAAAAGATTCAGATTTACAACAAAATTGTAGAGGAGATTCTTTCTCGAACTGATGTTGTGTGTACTACCAATTCAACTGCAGGAAGCGACCTTTTGTTAGGAATAACTTTTGATGTTGCAGTGATTGACGAGGCTACTCAAGCAACAGAACCTTCCAGCTTGATCCCTTTGATTAAAGCAAAAAAATTGATAATGGCCGGTGATCATAAACAACTTCCTCCCACGATTTTAAATCCTGAGGCCCAGGCCCTCTCTTTCACACTCTTCGAAAGATTCCTTGAAAATTACCCGGAGGCCTCATACATGCTGAGAATACAGTACAGAATGAACGAAAAAATTATGATGTTCCCGTCAATAAAATTCTACGATGGTAAGCTTATTGCCCATCCGTCCGTGAGGAATATTACGTTATCCCAGATTGTTGGAAGTGAAATACGTGATCCCATTCTCGATGACACACCTGTCGTGTTTGTTGATACGTGCCGAATGTTTAAGGAAAAAGTCAAGAGAGGGAGTTTTTCTAAATACAATCCTCGTGAAGCTGAGTTTGTAAAAAAGCTTGTCGATAAATTAATTGGTTCAGGTGTTATAAAAAACGCAGTTGGTATCATAACACCCTATAAAGATCACGAGGATTATCTAAAAGATAAAATACCAGGTGTGGAAATACATACAGTTGATGGCTTTCAGGGCAGGGAAAAAGAAATAATTATTTTATCTCTTGTGCGCTCTAACCAGGAACAGGAGATTGGTTTTTTAAATGATCTGAGGAGAATTAACGTTGCTCTAACAAGAGCAAAAAGGAAATTAATAATTATCGGGGATGCCGAGACCCTCACTTCCAACTCCTTTTTCCATGACCTTATCCAGTACGTTAAAAACAATGGAAAATTTGTTTCCCTTGAAGCCAACTGTAAAAGATCGTTGGGTAAATCACGGTAAAAAGGCAAGTATCAAGAAACTCGGGAATAGGATTGAAAAAGTGAAAATAAGTTAAGAATGCATAAGGGGGGCCGCGCGAAGCGCGGCCCCCCCTTTATAACACCATATATACTCTAATGACCTCCAGACTGTTTGGCCAGTGCCGACCAAACTGAAAAAAAGGCTACAAGTAAACCACCGAGCCAGAATATTATATGTGACTGCGCTCCTGCAACTGCGGCAACAAATATAATCACACCAATTATGAAATTAACCCAATCTTGCCACATCTTCAGACCTCCTTTTTATGTTATTTTTCATTATATAGTCAACTCCGTGACGTAACAAGGGAAATTACAAAAGGTTAAAATTATTTTACCAATAAACATTTCCCCTTTCACTTTGCAGAAAAACTCTCTATAATTTTCCCCTCCTGATTGCGAAAAAATGCACCTACACTCTTCCCTCCACTTTGTGAGAGAGGATTGAAAGGCTGACTTTCCCCTTGAAAATTTTGAAAATTACATCAAAACGGTCGTATGTTGAGAGGAAAGGTATTACACAAATCTTTGTCCTCAGAATGCAAAAATTATACAGAATTCATGATTGAAGCAAATGGGTTTATCCTCAGGATTAAAA
Source organism: uncultured bacterium (assembly GCA_964398355.1). Taxonomy (GTDB): domain Bacteria; phylum Hydrothermota; class Hydrothermia; order B15-G9; family WFZT01; genus WFZT01. The sequence continues at coordinate 75 of CAYNMM010000120.1, read as the reverse complement.
GTAATATCCATTATTTCCCTCATCTACTTTGCATAAGACTTCATCCTCAATTTTCTCTCCTGCTCTGCGGGGTGG
>CAYNMM010000119.1:0-3231 GCA_964398355.1 uncultured bacterium | reverse complement strand
AAATCGCAGAATTCTTGGAATTACGCATAATCACAGGTTTACTAACATGTCTGAAAATTTTTTTAATTTGCATTAAATAAGTGCACACCAATATTTCGATTTTTATCTTCTCTCTCAAAATATGGTCTTCTCCAAATAAATCTTTATTTTTGTGATAATATTCCCATAACCAGTTGTTATCTCCCATAACTTCAGTTATAGTCTCTACAAATTTTTGATTAGGTTCTTTATTAACGGGTAGATTGCGGATTATACCCATTAATGAGAAGTTGACAAAGATGTCGAATGCTTTTGATTTACCTAATTTTTCAACCGTAGTCCACTTCACCTGTAGTCCATAAGGATCAAGAAAAACTATACCACGTTGATTTGAAGCATTGGTAATTATTTTTAAAACTTCGCCGAGTTTTTCATTTGAGTCTCCTTGCAATATCCTTATATCCTTATCTGTAAAATTTTCTCTCAATTTTTTAAGCATTCTAACTTTCTCTGAAGATTTCTCGATAAACCAATATGTATCAAATGGAGGTTCAACATTTAAAGCTACTCTGGCGGAACCCTCAATAAACTCACGAGTTTCACGATCCACATTTTCGCCGGTCCCGGCGAAAGCATCTATATAATGATAGGCTCGTAACCATTTTGCTTTTTGTTTATTCATGATTTTTGAGTATGCTTTTAAATATTTCTCCAATAATCTTAATTTATCTCTTGTCCACCGCCCCACCTTCATCATTTCAAACAAAATTATATAGGTGCAATTCAACATGAGTCAAAAATGTGAAAGATTGTTCAAATTTGCAGGAATTATTTACAACCTCAACAAATACAAACTTTCCTTCTTCCCAAACTCCAGAGGTGAAGTTTTTAGTTTGCGAAAATTAAATTTCTGGAAGTGGAGTCAGGACAGTTAAAATTGTTTGAATAAGGAGGTGCAAAAATTCAGCGTGTAAAAGATGACATTATACCTGTGCGGAATTTTGAAAAAATTTCGCACAGGTGACAGGGTATTCCAAATCGCTTTTTAAATAACACTCCTGCAGGTAATCTTAATAAAATCTTCTGAAACCTTGGCCTCCCTGTTGACAAATTTGACGGGTTTGTTTATTTTAGAGAATGAATTCACTAAAATTGGTATTAATTTGGTGAGTTTGTTCACTGAAATGGCACATTTAAGAAGTGGCAAGTAAAGTTTCTCCGCGGAATTTTTCTGCTCAAGGAGGAAGTTATGTCACAAATGTTAAGGGTGGTTTAATTTCGGAAATTTTCTCCTTCCTAATTTTATGTCGTTTAAGCTCCTTCTTTGTTTTTCAAGATAGTTGGTGTTTCAGAGGGGTCCATCGGTTTCTTTCGTGGATTGTGGGCGATGACGAAAAATCGGGCCTCCCTCTTCAAGGGAATCAGATCCACATCTTCGAAAAATGTCCATGTTAAAGCCCCAAGCTCTGCTAAACCCCACATATACATTTCCATCGTCAAAGGCTTGCTTGCAAAATTCAAACTTACATAAGTTCTCTTAACCACCCCTTTGACGATGTCATAACCGGAATGAATACTCAGGACAAGTTTATTCTCGTCACCCTCTCCCAGAACCCATTTGTAGGAATTGTTTAGAAAGATTCTGTACCGCCTATCGGATTCCTCAATGGCTAAAATCCCATCTGGATTTAAAATCGAGGAAACCGACGAGAGGATTTTCACCATATCCCAGGGATTGAAATGTGGAGTGGAGAGTCCGAACATCAATGCGATGTCAAAGCGATCTTCAATTTTATAGACTTCTCTTGCATCCAATACTTTTGTTTCTACATTCAGTCCCAATTTTTTGCCCCAGTTTCTCGCATTTTCGAGGGAATCGCTTCTCAAATCCGTAATCAAGATTTCAGTGTCTATATTTCTCCCTTTTAAAACCTTTCCCAATGCAATGCTTCCAAATCCAGCTCCACCACATATTTCAAGAACCTTGATTTTCCTGAGCCCGGATGATTCCGTGATCCATAAGTGATCTACGAGTGTCTCCATGGATTTTATTGATCTCTCAAAATATTTCTTCCCTTCTTCGCTTTCGGGGTCACTGGGCCAGGGGATTTCTGCATATAATTCTTTGAGTTTTTGATCTAAGTTCTCCATTTTCAATCCTCCTATCTGAAGTCAGAATTTTAGCCCAAGCTTTTAGAATAATTTTATATCTTGACAACACCTAAATCATTCTTTTCTCCCTGTGGGAAAGAACTTTAAGATTTGGAGAAAAGAATATGCAATACACTCTCATGAATAGTTCGTATTCAGAATAAAGATTTTGCAATTGGCGATGGGGTGCTTTAGATTTTTGAAAAGGAGGTCTTGAAATGAAATGGGTAACAAGAGAGCGTGTACACGTGGACAGGGTGGCCTGTCCCTGGCTCATCAAAAGATTCATTGACCCTGACGCAGTTTTTGAATTTGTTCCACGAGATACCGATCCCTCGACAATAACCGATGGGATTCCATTTGATTTTAAAGGTGTGGAGCTTGGTCATCATGGCGATAAATGCTCTTTTGACGCCTTTATGGAGAAGTACAAACTTGATGATCCCGCATTGAAGAAGATCCAGCAAATTGTCCGGGAAGCCGACACACACGTTGAAAATCCGTCTCCCCTCGCTATTGCCTTGAAAATTCTTGCCCGTGGATACAGTATGATCTCCAAAGATGACCATGAAACACTCGAAAAGGAATTTCCCCTCTACGACGCACTTTACGCCTACTTCAAAAACGAGCTTGAGAACGAGTCAAAATAGAGAAGGATACCCAAAAACTGATTCAGGAATCCATTCTACAGGCAATCATTTATTAGAAATAATCCCTCCCTCTGGTTTTCCACAGAAGGAGGGATCTTTCGTAAACCTCTAACGTCTTAAAAGATCACGAATCTCTTTCTCAGTATCTTGTGCCTGTTGTCCACTTCCAGGAAGTACACACCGGGGCGAAATCTCGAACCAAGTTCAATTCTTTGCCTTCCACTTTCAAGAGAAAAAACCTATCTCTGCACAATTCTGCCCGTTACGTTGTAAAGACGGACATTGATCTTTGAGTTAAAAGGAACTGTTAGCTCAATCTCCACCCGACCATTAACTTTTGCAATCCGAACAATATGGAAATCAAGGAAAGAGTTGCCTTCTCCAATATCTGTAACAATGAAACTGTTCGTATCACTTGAAGTCTCAAGTCCGAGTGAATCCACAGATTTTA
>CAYNMM010000118.1:0-17567 GCA_964398355.1 uncultured bacterium | reverse complement strand
TGAGGGGAGGGTGACAAAACCCCTACCTGCTTTTCTCTGTCAGAACAGCTCTTTCTGCCCCCTCCTTAATCCTCCCCCACAGAGTGGGGGTGGGGTTTGTCGAGTGTGTTTCCACGGAGCGGGTGGTTACCCATTATCTCCCCTCCCTCTTGCGGGAGGGACCACCTACAAACAACCCTCCCGTTTGCGGGAGAACCCACCAACAAACACCCTTCCCACTTGCCGAAATCCACCCACAACTAATCTCCCGCTTGCGGAGCTGCTTACCCACAAACTCCCCTCCCGCTTGCGGGAGGGGATTGAGGGGAGGGCAACAAAACCCCTACCTGCTTTTCCCTGTCAAATCAGCTCTTTCTGCCCCCTCCTTTATCCTCCCCGCAGAGCGGGGGAGGGGTTAGAAAAGTAATCCTTCCCCACTTCGTGGGGGAGGGGTTGGAAAGGAATCTCCGGCGGAGCGGGGGAGGGGTTGGAAAGGTGATCCTCCTCCACAAAGCGGATGAGGGGTCTGTCAAGTGTGTCCTTGCGAAGCGTGGGAGAGGTTTGAGAGTGTCTCTCCCCGAAGCGTGGGGACCGGGGTTTGTAGGACGATCCCCCCACAAAGCAAGGATGGAAATATGTAGAAGTCAGACGCGTTTTTCTGGAAGATTTGATAGCAATTTTCCCCTGCTATGCAGGAAGGAGGGCAAATTGTAGAACCCTGATATTTTTCGCCCTTGCGAGAACAGAATATATTTTTGCCAGATAAATTCTATTGTGGTGAATTTTATCTCTTCTTTCCTGTGAGTTTCCGGAATTCGGTTTGTCTTATCGTCTTCAGGATAATTAGTTTGACGATTTTTACTGTGTCGGATTCTTCACCCTTCATCAAATTCGTCTGGAATTTGCATAAAGCTGGTAGTTTCACAATCATGATAGGTATGATGTTGCCAAGAGCATCAGTAATCCTGGCATTTTGGTCGAGCAGAAAAGTTGATTCATCTATCACGACGGATTTCTTTCCAATAGACATCAAGGTCCCGGTTTCAAAAACTTCTCCTGTTTGGCCAGGCTGTATCTGGCCAAACAGTAAAGTTGAAGCTATCAACGCCAATATTATTATTCTCTTTCTCTCCATAATAAAACTCCACTTTTTGTCTTTAATGGCAATACTTCATTTATTTCGACAACCTGACCAGTGCTTGTTTGAACAAAGGCTTTACCTTTTTGATTGGGACTTTCAAAAAAGTGTTGAGCTGTTGCAATGCCCTTACCGAGATTAATACTTTCTTTGAATACTTTTTTATTCCCAATCCTTTCCACACCTCGAGACCCAAAAATAGATACTTTATAAGGAGTACCTGTTAAATAAAAAAGTCCATAGAGCTTACTGTTTCCACCGAAGGCACAAATGTCGTTTTCTGGTGTGAATGTAGTAACGAAAATCGCTCCCCCATAAACGACGGGTCTGGCTATGACTCTTTCTCCTGGTGTTGGAAATCTTCTCATCCATCCCTTATATCTACTGACAAGGCGTACAAACTCATCGAAGGTGTAGGTTCTATTGTTATAATCAACAAACACCCTACCATTTTTTGTCTGGTACACAACAGCATTTGTAACATCGATGAGATCACTTGTAGAAACTACACCACTACCCGGATCCTTAAATGCGTAAATATAGTTGTAGGACCTGTCCGTCTCATCATTATCAGAGAAATATTTACCGGTCGCAACAAAGATCCAGAGATTGTCCTTCTCGTCGAGAAAAACGGCAGGTTGCACAACGACAGGTCCATCTGCAGTGAAGATATCTTTTAATTGCCAATCACCGGGATTTCCATTGGTCTGGATTCTCCATATATCTGCTTTGTAAGAATTTGTTAGCTTACGATTAACAGGAATATATCCGAAGTCTGTCTGGAAATCGAGGTTGATATCAATAGTGACAGGATTCCCACAAAAAGCGTTTGCGTAAGGGAATCTGGATTTACGCTCAAGTTGGCCATTTTCCATATTTAAAACATAAAGATATGGAGATTGGGTAGATTCTCCATCGAGTTGGTCAGGGCCTGAGCCAGTCAAGACATACCAGTTTCCATTTTCTTCAGCCCTACCTGTTCTTATGATAGCAGGAAAAACCGTAGTATAGCCAAGATTATCGTCTCTAAATTCCCACATAAATGATGGAGTAGTTACATCAGGATTTGTTATGTCGATGGCAAAGTAGGATGACGAGAATGTTTTTCCATTTTCCTCCAGCTTACCTCCCCCAAATCTTAATCCACCAAGCAGCACGGTTCCCCACCCATCTGGATGTGTGTCATCGGATCTGAAAATTCTTGCATCTGTGATTTTAGGAGTGAGATCAACATAGTAAACATGACAATAATCCGGGTCTGCAAGCCATTTCAGATGAGGCAATACATTTCTCGGAATGAATGCCCACATTTCTTCTCCAGGTTCATAGCCATCACCGTCGATACCTATCGTCCAGTCATCTTTACCTGAAAGGTATTTTCCGATGTTAAATGCATGTAACATGCCGTCATTTGCACCAACATAAACCATTCTTCTTCTATCACGATATTTCAGGAAAAATTGGGCGTAGGTCTTATCTTTGTAAATCAAATCATACCTTTCCGCAGGTGCTCCAACGAGTACAGGAGAGGAATAAACTATATCTCCAAGTTTCCATTCATATTGATGGAGATCTATAGTAACGGTGCGATCTCTGAATCCCAGATATTCAAGATCTTTCCCTCGAATAAAGTCAATAAGGTTTGATGCTTCCCGGGATGAATTTACACCGAGATAATCGATAAGAGTACTTACATTCAATCCAGAAAATTTAATGAGTGATTCACCTGTCGCATTATCGATTGCAGTATAGATGTTTCTATCTGTGTAGCTTCTTCGAGCAAGGAGCTCATGGGCTTTCCAAATTGCATTAACATGATTCAGGTCAGTGGTAGCAACTGGATAATACGTATCTGGCACGCCATCACCATCTTTGTCAGGAAACTTTAGCACTTTTGTTTCATTATCTTGAAATTCAAATCTAATAATAGTGTCAACTTTGGGCTCAAGTTTCAGGTCGTGATTGGAATCCTCTCTAAGGTTCCCCCACTTGTCAACCCAGAGTGATTGCAAGTATCCGAGCCAGGTAACCTTTCTTAATCCTTCCTGCAAGACTGGAACGAAATACGCTTCAAGGGCTGTCCCTTCTCCAGTGACAGAGGATGAGAGTACGGATACGGCTGTTCCGGAAGAAATCCTCTCGAGAACGAAGGAGAGAATTTTTAAAAGAGCTTGTTCAAGAAGATATCCAGACGGTGCTTCAAAGTATCCGTCAGGTACACCATCTCCATTTGCATCCCACTCCTCACGCAGATCAGGGATGTTGTTCCCATTTTTATCGATAAATGAACCATTTTTGGCAGCATCTTTGAGGGTGTTGATAGTTGATTTCCCAAAAGCCCGTATAGCATAAATATCAACATTCTGAATCCCTTCAAGATCCTTCCTGATGTCATTTGTATGCATAAATAGAGCGACATCATCAAGATAATCGCTTCCCCCTTGATTCCACGGGTATGCATAAGGACTCTGTCCTTTGGGTATAGGGTCGTTACCATCATTATCGTAATCTCGCAAATCCACCGGTATATCCCTGTCCTGTGTAGGTTCTCCATCCGTAACTATTATCACACTCGAATGTCTGCAGGGAACCGGTATCGCTGTATTAGTCGCGTTGGAATAAATGTAGTAGGGATCATATTGAGGATTACCAGGAGAGGCATAGAAATCGTAGGAGTGATAATATGGGGATTGTTGAGACAAAAATCTATAAGCTTCATAAAGGGCCTCTGCAAGGGGAGTCCATGTGGTTCTACGACAGTTCCTGCATCTATCACCAAGATCCAGATTTATAGCATCTATAATGTGATTGTAATGATAATCTCCGTTATAAAAATCCGTACCGTCATGGATATAGTTAGAGATGTAACCACCCTCACTGTAATTGAAAAACATCAGTCCGTAGCGAATTTTCCCGGCAGTTTTCTGAATGAACCCTTCAGGTAATCCCTTCCCATTCAATAACACAGCGAGAGTGTATGTTCCAACCCATCCCCAGTAGGGTGAGAATCTGTAAAATGATATTACAGGTTTATTCCTCCAATATGTTCTACGAGAGTATAGCCTTCTATAGGGATAGGGTGTGTATTTATAAGCATTGTAAACTACTTTCATATTGTTTGAGCCTCGAGCTTCAAGATTGAAGAGGAGTAGAGTATCTTGGCCATATATTACGACTTTTCCACCAGTTAATACCTTTCTTGCAACATCTATTCTTGTCATTGAGACCCAATTGAGATAATTGCCCGACCATTTCCCATTTTCGTCTTCATAAAAGAATCCTCCATGCCGATGTGAGTAAGAGTAGTATTTTGTAGGGTCAAAATAACCGTAGTAATGAACATTGTCGTTATACCCTGTTGCAATGTTTGATGAGTTGCCGTCATTATCATACGCTGCCCAGAGCATACTTCCTGAATTATCCAAAATTATTAAGACGTTGGGTGTAACTGCATTTGCTACAAACGGTGGAGTAGAGCAGTAGTCACTCATTTGAACCTGAGAAAAAATTAATAAAACGGCGATGATCCCACTCATTTTTGTCCTCCGTTAATATGATTTAATAATACTTTTATAATTAGCTTCAATGACAAACGATTCACCAGATTTTCCACGGGCTTTTGAGGTTATAAGGAAATAAATGAAATATTGTCCACTGCCTTTCCCGGCTCCCTGATAACCACCTGCGAAAGAGACTTCAGTTCCCTTTGCCCTTGCTGTCAAAATCTTTTGTATACTTACAGTGACTTTGTAATTACCAAGTTTCAGGCTGATATTCCCATCTGGATCATTCCCCTGACTTAGTGCAATAAGGATTCTTGAGATACCGACTTCAATACCGGAGGAAGCAGCTTCCATAGCAGTTTCATATTTCACCGTAGAATAAGAAATTTTCGTTGTGTTTCTTACAATATTCAACATAATTCCACCAATGGCAAGTAGTAGAACGAAGATGATAAGCACTGTGACAAGCGCGAAACCTTTATCTTTGGCCTTCATTTTATGTTCCTCGGTTCTATTCTTTTTACTATTAGAATTCTATGAAAATGCGGATTTTCAATCTTTACAACATGGTCTTCAATTTTTATTTCCTTTTTAGGATAAGTGTAGGAAAGGTCAGGTTTTGACCCTCTAACCAGTACTGAAAATTTAATCTCACCAAGTTGGGCACGGAGTTGCTCTGCATTTAACTGAGAAAGGTCCGATGTCCATGTATCGTAGATACCATTGTAATCGGTATCCAGAAGGAAACTTACTTCGAAATCCTCAACATTGTCAATTAGAGGATCCGAATTCCTGTAAAGGGTATCATTTTTCACATAATAGAAGACGGTGTCCTCTTTATGCTCTGGAGAAACTTTGAAAATAAGGCTTGCTTTTCCGACGGAAATACCACTGCTCGATATTGAAATGTTAAGACAGGGATCGGGCTCCCCGTCCCCATTTAAATCCGGTCCATTGATATCAGTTACTCCTGTTATTGCGAATGGGCCATACAAAAATGTTTTACTATCGGACAGGATGATGATCCAATCACCGGGGGAAAGATTATCAGAATTCCATTTTCTGACAAGCAAATTGGAGGAGGCATTTGCCTTTTCCACAACAATATCCCATTTTGATTCTACATCTGTTCTCATGGCATTACCGAGTAGTATCAATGTATCTGGATTGGAATTTCGAGAGTCTATAGGCTTGGCATCTCTTCTCACACCAAAACCAGCGTGAAGGATATCGTGGACTATAAGGTTGACACCGGTATAAGTTTCAATTTGTAACTGAGAACTGGATTGGACTGAAACAGAATATTTAAATTGCTTTTGGAAAATGTAAAATGCCAGTGAGAGAACGAAGACAGCAAGAGACAGAGAGATGAGAAGTTCTATCATAGTAATTCCGCGATCTTTTGTCATCACAATTTCCTCTTTATAGTCTCCATTTCTACTCTTTTAATTACACCCTTATATTTCCAATACACGATAACTGATATTGTTTTTGTATCGATTACGGGACGATTGTTTGCAATATTTATTACTACAGAGAAAGTCTTTAAATCTTCATCTATGAGTCCGTCGTTGTCGTCATCGATTCGGTTCAGGATTTCTTCATCTATTCTTCCATCTCTATCGTCGTCCCTACCAGTCAGTTGATAGATATGATCCGGATTTGTTATATTGTTTAGATCATTTGTATCGCCATCATCGGTCAACAAACTATCATTAAAGGGGAGCCCTTGAAGAGAATCGAGGACAGTTGCCACCAGTTCCTTGGCAGATAAAACGTCTTTATTCAAATTACCGGTTGAAACTGCAATTATTGACATGTTGAACACGAGTATGAAGCCTATCACGACGATAATGAGGGCAACAAGGATTTCGGTATATGTAAAGCCAGATTCTTTTATTTCCATATTGCTCCGTACCAGGTGCAGATTGTTATTTTTCCTGTTGATGGAATAACCGAGATAGCGTAGACATTTTTGCCATTAGTAATGTAAATAGCGCCACCATTTCGTGCAACACCAAGATAGGAAAATCTCAAAGTGTTATTTTCAAAGTCAACTCCGCTATGAGGAGGAGTTCCGGGCGTGTTTAAACAGGCTTTTCTTGTGACGGAAAAGTTGGACGGTATTCCAAACCAGGAGAATTTCAGTGTCCTTTTGACCATGGTTGCTTTCTCACCTACAATATCGTCGAGTTTGCCATTGTTTCTGAGTGAATAATTGATAATATCGTCATCAGTAAAAAGAGTTCCATCTGGTCCCGCAGAAACTATTCCGTTGTCGGAGAAGATGGTGTAAGTATTGTCCTGAGGATTGAAAAGAATATCCCAATCACAACCTTTTTCGAGTGCCTTGGCCTTTGCTGTAAGAACATCAGAGTAAACCATTGTAACATCTTTTTTTAAGTTAATTTTCAAAATCATTCCTCTAAAAGAGGGATATGCAATTGTTGCTAATATCCCGATGATAGCAATTATTGTAAGGATTTCTATGAGAGTCATTCCTTTATCTTTCATCATGGAAGAATTATTGCAATTATAATGCCATATATATTGAATATCCGAAAAATAGAGGTATTTCTGAAAAATGTTAGGGAAAGGTAAGCGATAGCAAAGATTTTTGAGATAGAGACCGCAGAAAATCGTTAATTAGACTTACCTATAATTCAACATAATATATCTTATGTTAACTTAAAGATCGGTGAAGGTATTATGAAGACTTAATCTCATATTGGCTGCTGATTATAAAATAGTCCCAGGAGAAACAATTGAATGAACTGCATCAAACCTCATTGAAGCACACAAGATTCAGTTGAGAAATTTACCATGTAAAATCTTACACTTTGGGAGATTTGAAATTATTCACGCTGGATGGGAGAAGCCTGAAAAACTGGACATACTTTTTTGACGAATAAAAGGGCAAGTAAATGTTACAAATCCTGGAAATATTGTATATGATCTTTGAAAGAAGAATCTTGAATATCTGCGATTCAGAGATCACACCGTTACCACTTAATGGATAATTGGACGGTTTTTTTATGGGGGTATCTCTTTTCCCATGTGAAAGGATCGATTACTTCATCGAATGCACGCTGTAGAAGTTTTAGATATTCTTCATGGTTCAGGTCGAAATTCATACTCTCCTGATATGGGAAGGCAGCTGTGACACCATCTGTTAACACATAATGTGCCACTTCGCCAGGATTCAGATTTATTCCTGATTCACTGAGTATCCTTAACACCTGTGCAGTCTTTGTAGTGGTTTTATAGTCCTTCCAGTTACGCCTCACGCGTATGGAGATGACAAATTCATGGTATGGTAAAATCCCTTCTTTTATCTCAATCTGGTATCTTCTAAAAATTTTTCTTCCTATTGATTCCACAATTTCAGGATTCGGGTTGTCAAATCTTGCAATTGAAGAGATGAATTCTTTTTGAGCCTTTTTAACAAATTCAGGGACATCACGTCTCCTTAGCATTAGACCTCGAATTTTTATTTTCCCATCCTCAAATACGCCAAAGAATCTGTTAGGTACTCCCACTCCTCTCACCCCTTTTGAGGATGGAAAGGCTATCCATCTATAAGTTCCCTCTACATCTATACTTATGCCAGTTGAATTTGATATATCTCTAACAAGTTCCTCCACATCCTGCCCTGTCATACCATCTTTCGTTACCCAGAGAGAATCGGTCAGGGCATGTAAAATCGTAAATCCCCTGGATTCAGCTATCTCCTTTGCCTTTAAAAGAATTTCTCTACCAATAGCAGTTACAGATTCGTGAGCTTCTATTTTCCCGAACCTCGCATTTCTGTAGCCAAGATATCCAAAGCAGGTTACAAGTATCCACTTGATGGCTTTTTGTCTCTCATTATATCTGGGATCAATATTTTTTAATTTTTTGTAAATAGCTCTCTTTTTTAATACCTTTTCAAGCGCCATTGGAACAATCCCCTTTCTACTCATATCAATAACATATCCTGTCTCAGGCACTACTCTACCTTTGCCATATCTCCTGACTGTTTCAGGGCTGATGTTGTATTTAACCATGATGGTGGGATACATCTGAGAAAAATCTATTTCAGCAACATTTTTAAAGACCCCTACAGGTGGGGTGAATACGAGACCCCCTTTATCCGATGTTAAAAGATTACCAAGTGGTCTGAAATCTTCCGATTGGGCTTTTTCTCCAGGAATAAGAATGCCATTTCTTATTGCTGCGTCGTATTCAAGAGCACTCATTGCTGTACCTATTGCTGATCTTGCAAGTCGCTGTACCGGAATCCTTGATATACGTGAGATCTCAACAATCCCCTCTATGCCTGCTTCTTTATACATAAACGAATTTTTTCTGTCTATGTGCCATCGACCAGAGAGATAGTAAGATGGAGCCCTGTAAAAAACTGAGCCATAAGAAATGAAGGAGACCCCCCTCGCTGCCATTTCCATATTCAGCCCGGTGTCAATTCCATAAGCCCTCTCCATTCTCCTTAAAACCGGGAAGATCAATTTATCGCCATAGTCTGTAAGTACAATTTGTGGATCATATTCCTTCACTATTCTCCTCAATTCTTTAAGGAAATCCCTCGTATTGCTGGCTGTCAGTTCAAATTCTATTCCCTCCGCTCTTACAATTAAACTCACTCCTCTACTCCCAAGTGCAGTATTCTCAGGTCCCCTGAGAAACATCTCCATCACCCTCATATCGGGCAAACTCCATTTAAAATCCATCTCAGAATCAAGTAACCTGATAGTGTCGGAGACCTCAACGAGGGCAGATGGGAATAATCCCGTTAAACTCATGAAATACGTCTCCGGTGGTATCCCGGTATTAAAGAGTTCTAAATCATTGACATGTCTCTTGAGATATTTTGAAAGGATCTCATACCTGAAAGTGTCCAATCTAAGAACCTCTATTCTTTCCCCTGTAAGATATTCTGTTTTCTTTTCAAAGCGAAAATCACTCACCAGTCCTATCTTTTTAAGTTTTTTCGCTATCTCTGTGAGCCGTTTACTTCTGCCTCTGAGATATACCTGTAGGGGATATTTTCGAGAAAAAACCTTCATCTCCCCATCTTCCAGTACATACAGCAGAAAATATTCACCCTGCAGTCTTACATCAAAAAGGAAGCCCATTTTCCAGTGCCTTTACTCTTTCCTCCAGCTCCCGTATCTTCTTCTCCTGCTCGATGAAGGCTGAGAGAAATACAGAAATAATAGGATCAGGGAAAGCTGCATAACTCCCCGCGTGAACATGCTTTTTGGCATATTTGAAAATTTCCTCCAGATATTCCTGATCTTCCTTCCTGAGAGCTCTTTTAAACTTTTTCAGTCTCTCTTTTTGCAACTCCATAGCCATGGAAAAAGGCATGATGGTTCTACCCATAATAACACCTCCGTTTATCAAAACTTTAAAGCCAGTGAATCTGGCAAATTTATCAAGTAAAAATCCATTTCTGGACGGTAATTTTTGAATGAAGAGAAATACAGCTTTCCTTGACAAAAGTCTCTTTCTGATGCTATTTATCACCTTTAAGGATTCTCTGTAATTAAATCCCTCATTTTTATCAGTTAGTAAGGAAATTGGACCGAGGATAACCGCTATTGAGCCATCCGGTACTTTTTCAATGATAGAAACAATTTGAAAGGGATTAAATGCCCGTGCCACCTGGACTTTGTTTAGAAATATATCGGAGTGGATACCCATATATTCTGCTTCTCTCACGAGAAAATATACATCAAGAAGATTAGCTCCATCTATCACATAAGGGGTGATTCCACGTGAAACCAGCCTGATAATTCCTCTGTGGGCTGCAGAATATATGAAATCTGGTCCAGAGATTAAGATACTATTTGAGCTCTCTCTTACTTTTAAAGACCTGTGAACGCCTGTTCGTCGGTTTACACTCATAGCGCCTACCTTCTCAGCAATCCTGTGTAAACTCCCAGGATTTTCACTACGTTTGCATCTACTTCTATGGGGTCCATTTCTGGATTGGATGGTCTAAGAATCACCTTTTCCCCTTTAAGGTACACCCTTTTTAAGGTCACCTCACCATCGACCAATACAGCGGCTATTTCTCCATTCTCCACATCTTCCTGCTTCTTTATAAACACAATATCTCCATCCACTATATGGTCACCTATCATGCTGTCTCCCTTTACTCTAAGGGCGAATATTTCTCCATTGCCAAATACAGATGGGTCGAGGGGGAGATAATCGTCAAAAAAAGCTTCTGTAAGTGTAAGCTCTCCGGCGGGTATATAGCCGAGTACAGGAACAGATTTTGATGATCTCACAAGTGAGATTCCACGGCCTTTACGAGGAATTTTTCGAATGTAGCCCTTTCTTTCCAGGGCTTTTAAGTGGTCCGAAACTGCTCTCAATTGAATACTAAATTTGGTGGCTATATCTCTGATAGATGGAGCTACCCCATGAATTCTTATGTAATCTTCTATAAATTCGAGGATCTCTTTTTGTCTCTCTGTTAACATTTCCATGGCTTTAGTATACTATACAAATGTATAGTAGTCAAGTGTGTGATTTAAAGTCCGTGGATTTTTTAATCTCGACTGCTGAAATCTACCAGAAGATAGAAAAATTCTTCAAATCAAAAATGTGCAAAAGCTTCTCGCCAAGTTTAGCAAAATAAATGTAGCTCACCAGGAGTGTACTTTATACAAAAGGCTGTAAGTTTAGGTGGCAAAAGACGGCTTCAATTCAGGCTTTTAGTAAAGTTGACCATTTTTTTATACATTGTTATAATAAGCAAATGATTTCAAGAAAGCTTTTGGTGGTAACGTTAACTACACTCCTTTTAACTTCGTGTATAAAGTCTCCCCTCATTGACCGCACTTACTATAATTACTTTCCTTTCGAGGTTGGTAAAAGCTGGACGTATTTGCTGAATGATACTGACACGGTAACGATTTCCATAGTAGGGGATACTTTGCTGGGTGAGGATACCATGTTAATCTTTGAAAATTATGATGGTACGAGGACTTACCTGTTCTCCACATCTTCGGCTTTCTACTCCCTTGAGGATACTTCTATTGTTGGCCCGAATGGGGAAGATATAAAGCTGGAAGACAGAATTTTTATTCTACTTTATGAAAAGCCTTTCGTGGTAGGAAATGCATGGGACGATTTCTATTCCAATGTCGTCCCAGTGGGAGAAGATACATTCTGGATAAACCATTCAAGGACGGGCGAGGTCCTTGGCCTTGGTGATGTTGAGACACCAGCTGGGAGCTTTGAGAACGTGTATTCAATAAGAATACTGGATTCAAGAGAAATAGGGGGACCTGATGGGATAGGCCATGTCTTTACCATAAAAGACGTGTACTTTGCCCCCGATATTGGTATGGTCAAGGAGCTTATATCAGTAAATGTCAAAGACTCGAGTTCTTCTGGTGTGACAGATACGACTTTCACCACAAAATTGGAGTTACTTCGATAGAATTTATGTGTGGATGCCTTTCAAAATTCCTGGATTACACAGTTGCAGGGGGTGGAATATCTCCGGGAGGTGTTAATCCATGAAAGGGATTGATACAAAAGTTGTTCATGGTCCCCGTCACGAATATGATCCCCTCACCGGGGCACATAGAATGCCTATCTACCAGACCACAACGTTTGTTTTTAAAGATACGAAACATGCTGAAAGGATATTCAATGGCGAGGAGCACGGCTTTATTTACTCCAGAAGGTCAAATCCTACAGTGGAGTATCTTGAGGAGAAAGTGGCATTTCTTGAAGGTGGAGAATATGGACTGGCTACAGCTTCGGGAATGGCAGCAGTAAATACGCTTTTTTTCAAATTTCTAAAATCGGGTGACAGAATCGTAGCTTCTTCCCCGCTTTATGGTGGCACCTACGGATTACTTGAAATGTTAAAGGAGAAATACGGAGTGAAAGTTACATACATCCACGCCAATTTATTCCATGAAGAACTTGAAGATAACCTGGATGATGACGTGAAACTTGTTTATATAGAAACGCCGGCGAATCCTACTCTTGACATTGTTGATATTGAGAGTACAGCAAAAATAACCGGGAAGTACGGACTCCCTCTTGCAGTTGATAACACCTTTGCCACTCCCATAATTCAAAAGCCTATAGAACTTGGTGCAAATTTTGTCATACACAGCATGACAAAGTATTTATCAGGTCATGGGGATACTATTGCGGGTATAATTGTAGGTCCAAGGGATGTTTTAAGACCAATGAAAGACGCTGAATTGAGGTTCCTTGGTGGAATACTTTCACCTTTTAATGCTTATTTAATCTTGAGGGGAATTAAAACCCTCGCTATTAGAGTGAGAAAGCATTCCGAAAATGCTTTAAAAGTTGCAGAATTTTTACATGGGCACCCTAAAATTGAGAAGGTAATGTATCCGGGTCTTCCAGATCATCCTTTACACGAGGTTGCAAAGAGGCAGATGAACGGCATGTATTCCGGAATGGTAAGTTTTATCATTAAAGGAGGGAGAGAGGCGGGAAGAAAGCTCCTTGAATCCGTCAAAGTCCCTGCTCTTGCAGTCTCCCTTGGGGATACTGATTCCCTGATAGAACATCCTGCTTCAATGACACATGCTACCTATTCAGAGGAAGAGTTAAGGAAAGTTGGTATTCACGAGGGACTTATCAGACTGTCAGTTGGAATAGAAGACCCGGAGGATCTTATAGAAGACCTGGATAGGGCTCTTTCACAAATTTGAACGAAATTTTTTTGGGAGGTAAAAACATGGACCCTGACATGCGTCTGGATACAAAAGTAGTGCATGGACCAAGACATGAACATGACCCTCAAACAGGGTCACACAGAATACCAATTTATCAAACGTCGTCTTTTGTGTTTAAAAGCGCAGATCACGGCGCAAGGATTTTTAGTGGTGAGGAAAAAGGGTATGTTTACACCCGTCTTGGAAATCCCACCATAGATTATCTTGAGGAAAAAGTGGCCTTTCTCGAGGGGGCAGAGGCAGGAGCGGCAACGGCATCCGGAATGGCTGCTGTTTCAGCAGTCGTATTTACAACCTGTGATTCTGGTGATAAAGTGATCGTATCTGATCCTGTTTATGGTGGAACATTTGCCTTTTTTGAACTTGCCAGAAGAAAGTTTAATATTGATGTAGTTTACATCCCTGCTGTTAAATTCCATGAGTTACTTGAGAACCATATCGATGAGAAAACAAAACTTGTTTATATTGAAACCCCTGCGAATCCAACACTTGATATTGTTGATATTGAGAAAACAGCTGAAATAACGAAAAAGTATGGCATTCCCCTCGCAGTGGACAACACATTTGCTACCCCTATAACCCAGAGACCCATCGAACTTGGTGCCGATATTGTACTTCATAGTATGACAAAGTATCTGTCTGGCCATGGAGATACTATAGGGGGAATAGTGGTTGGAAAAAAAGATTTCATCCACACATTAAAGCACGATATAGTTTCTCATATTGGAGCGAACTATTGTCCTTTTAACGCCTATTTCATACTGCGTGGCATTAAAACACTTGCCGTTCGAGTGAGAAAACATTCAGAGAATGCAATGAAAGTGGCAGAATTTTTAAACGGACATCCTATGGTGGAACGTGTACTCTACCCTGGCCTGCCTGATCATCCTTTGCATGAAGTTGCAAAAAAGCAGATGAATGGGATGTATTCAGGTGTTCTGAGCTTTATCGTTAAAGGCGGTAAGGAGGCGGGGAAAAAACTCATCGAACGTGTTAAAATACCAGCACTTGCAGTTTCACTTGGAGACACTGATTCCTATATCGAGCATCCAGCTTCAATGACCCATTCAACTTATTCTGATGAAGAGCTTGCAAAGGCGGGTATTCATCAGGGATTGGTTAGGTTATCTGTAGGCATTGAGGATCCCGATGATTTAATTGAGGACCTTGATAGGGCTTTAAACAGCCTCAAAATTTAAGGAGGTTAGTATGATAGGAATAATCGGATATGGGTCTTATGTGCCCATATACAGGATAAAAGTCGAGGAAATTGCAAAGCAGTGGGGAGATAATGCAGAAGCTATAAAAAACGGGATAAAAGTCTTCGAGAAAACGGTTCCAGGACAGGATGAGGACACGATCACCATCTCCTATATGGCGGCTAAATATGCACTTGTGCGGGCTGGAATTGATCCCAGTGAAATTGGCGCACTTTACATAGGTTCAGAGTCGCATCCCTATGCAGTCAAGCCCTCGGGAACAGTGGTTGCAGAAGCTCTTGGTATGGTACCTGAAATCCATATCGCCGACTATGAATTCGCCTGTAAAGCTGGCTCAGAGGCTATGTTTGTGGCGTATACTCATGTCAAAGCCGGCCACATGAAATATGCGATGGGAATCGGAGCTGACACATCTCAGGGAGCCCCTGGTGATGCACTCGAATATACTGCTGCAGCCGGCGGTTCTGCCTTTATCTTCGGAAAGGGGGAGAAGGTTATTGCTGAGGTTATTGAGACCTATTCTTATACAACCGATACAGCAGATTTCTGGAGAAGAGAGACAAGACCATATCCGAAGCATGGTGGAAGATTCACGGGAGATCCTGCTTATTTCCATCATGTATTGAGTGCAGCTAATGGAATAATGAAAAAAGCTGGATTGACACCAAAAGATTTCAGATTTGCTGTATTTCATATGCCAAATGCCTCTTTCCCCATGAGGGCAGCCAGGAAATTAGGGTTTACTAAAGAACAGTATGAAAAAGGATTGATTGTCCCTTATACAGGCAATTTTTACTCAGGAGCATCACCAACCGGTCTTTCGGCCTCACTTGATCATGCCAATCCCGGTGATCTGATACTCATGGTCTCATTCGGATCAGGAGCTGGAAGTGATGCATTCATTTTTAAGGTCACAGATAGAATAAATGAAGTACGTGACCTCGTTCCGAAAGTCTGGGACCAGATTAACACACCAAGAAAACGCTATCTTACGTACGGACAGTATGCAAAATTTAGAGAGAAAATTTTAATGAACGAATAGGAGGAGAAAAAATGAGAGATGTAGCTGTCATCGGAGTTGGCTGGCCCAAATGGGGTGAGCTCTGGAAAAAGGATATAAGAAACATTTTTGTCGAGGCAGCTTTAATGGCAATTGATGATGCCGGGGTGGATCATATTGATTCCATGTACGTCGCATCCATGTCCCCTGGACTATGGAGCAAACAGGAGCATGTTGGTGCTCTCATGGCAGATTACCTTGGTCAAACTCCAATCCCATCTGTTCGCGTGGAATCGGCATGTGCATCAGGGGGAATGGCCGTCAGAATGGGATTTATTGAAGTGGCTTCAGGAATGAGTGACATCGTCCTCGTCGGCGGAGTTGAAAAAATGTGGACCGGTGAGGACTTCACAGCTGCACTTGCCACAGCAGCTGACCAGGAATACGAGGCATTCCATGGACTCACCTTCCCTGCCCTTTACGCCCTTATGGCAAGAAGACACATGTACGAATTCGGCACAAAGAGAGAACAGCTTGCCATGGTTTCCGTTAAAAACCACGCAAATGGAGCCAAAAACCCGAGAGCACAGTATCAAAGGGAGATTACTGTCGAGGCAGTTCTGAACTCCCCACCCGTTGCTGATCCCCTCAACCTTCTTGACTGCTCACCTGTAACAGACGGAGCCGCTGCCATTATTCTCGCGCCAGTGGAGCTTGCAAAGAAGATTTCAAAGAGGCCCATTGTCCAGATTATCGGCTCTGGAGCAGCGACCGATTCCATTGCACTTGCAGATAGGGAGTCCTATGTCGAGCTTCCGGCAGTCAAAAAGGCGGCTGAAATAGCCTACAAAATGGCAGGTGTCGGACCTGAAGACATTGATCTTGCCGAGGTGCACGACTGCTTTACCATTGCTGAAATAATTGTTACAGAGGATCTCGGATTCTTTGAGAAAGGCAAAGGCGGTGAGGCTGTAGAACAGGGTCTTACGAAGATCGGCGGTAAAATTCCAATTAACACTTCCGGCGGACTCAAATCAAAAGGTCATCCTGTGGGAGCAACCGGCGTGGCTCAGATAGTGGAGATAACAGAACAGCTGTGGGGAGTCTCTGGTGAGAGACAGGTCGAAGGCGCCAGAATAGGACTTGCTCAGAACATGGGGGGCTCAGGTGCAAGCTCCACTGTCCACATTTTAAAGAGAATTGACTAAAAAGGAGGAAAACAATGCCAATCCAAAGATTTTATCCACACATTCCGCAAAGATATAGACTTGAGGCAACAAAGTGTAAAAAGTGCGG
Source organism: uncultured bacterium (assembly GCA_964398355.1). Taxonomy (GTDB): domain Bacteria; phylum Hydrothermota; class Hydrothermia; order B15-G9; family WFZT01; genus WFZT01. The sequence continues at coordinate 690 of CAYNMM010000118.1, read as the reverse complement.
GAAGATTCATTTTCCTCCGAGACAGGTGTGTAATGCCTGTGGCTCAAGGGATCTTGAGCCCTACAGGCTCGCTGAAGAAGGCGAGATCATAACTTATACAGTTGTTTACACACCACCAGATGATTTCAAGACCAAAAAACCCTATGTCGTTGCCATAGCAAAGATGGATGACGGTGCTAAGCTCACAGCACAGGTAACTGATTGTACGCCGGATGAAGTGGAAATTGGAAAGCGTGTCCGGGTTGTGTTCAGGAAGATAAATGCGGAGGGCAAGAGCGGAATAATCGAATACGGGTACAAATTTGTGTTGATTTAGGGAGTGAATGGAGTTTAAAAAAATGAGGTGGGGCGCCTCCTCTGCGAGGAGGCGCCCCACCTCGTTTTTTTAACCGTTCCCCCAAGACGACCGGTTCATTCAGGAAAACACCACTTCTAAAGCTTCCCCTCCTGTTATGTGAGAGGAATCACTTTCAACCTCCCCTCCCATTAATGGGAGGGATTATATCCCCCCTTCCGCTATGTGAGTGGGGCTACCCCCAACCTTCCGTTTACGAGGAGAATCACATCCGATCCCCTTCCGCTATGCGAGTGGAGCTATCTCCAACCTCCCGTTTACGGGAGGGGATCATCAACCGTCTCCCCTCCCACGGAGTGGGAGAATCCACCTACAACCTCCCCTCCCGCTTGCGG
>CAYNMM010000117.1:0-34085 GCA_964398355.1 uncultured bacterium | reverse complement strand
AAAAAATACTTATGGTAGGGCATATTCTGAACTATCACTCGGCAGTAAAAAAGATGAAAGAGATGATTTCCGGTGGCGAGATTGGGCGAATTTTTTACATTTATTCGAATAGATTGAATATTGGTAAACTAAGAACAGAGGAGAATATTATCTGGAGCTTTGCTCCCCATGACGTATCCGTTATTTTAAATCTCATCGGTGAGGAACCGGTAAGAATCAGTGCAACTGGTGGTTATTACATCACCCCGGAAGTGTTCGATGTTACCTTGATGGATTTTACATTCAAAAATAACATCAGAGGCCACATCTTTGTTAGCTGGCTACATCCATTCAAAGAACAGAAACTTGTCGTCGTGGGAAGTGAGGCTATGCTTCTCTTTGATGATCTTACTGAGGAAAAACTGTTTCTTTATCCGCATAAAATCAAGTGGATCGAAGGAAAAATTCCTGTAGCTGAGAAGGCAGAGAGAAAGCCGATTCCAATAGAGAAAAAAGAACCTCTAAAAGAAGAGATGCTGCAATTTGCAAGATCTATTTTGACGGGTGAGAAACCTTATACTGATGGAAGGGAAGGACTTCGTGTTTTGAAAATATTAAATGAAGCGGAAAAGTCAGTGAGAAGTCACCAGTAGATTGCGTAGGGATCGTAGTCAGTCTTTTTTAAAATGTAAAATCCCTCATCAGGATAGCTAAACAGAACGTTGCCGGTTTTGAGAATTTCAACCCGTAGTGCAAGTGATTCTGTGTATCCTACAAGTTTTCTGGGTATTTTTATTTCTAATTTGCTTTGCGCAACCCAATCAATACCATTCTGTGAGCCTGAAACAGTGGAAACGGTAAAATTGACACCGTGGTCATCCTCTCTTATCTCGATTTTTATCGAGAACCCTGATGAAATCAGAGAGTCAGCTCTGTTTTTTTCGAAATCGAACAGCAGGAACAAATTTGAATTATCGAACATATACAAAATTTCTCCAAGTAACTTTTGTGAACTCTCCATAGTCGAATGGTGAGGTTTTATTCTGCCTGCCAATCGCCATTCGTAATAGCTGGAAATTTTTCCATCAATTTCCGGCGTGTTGTATACGATGGGAGGTAATATATCAGCAATTTCGGGTTTTGTTTTTATCGGTATATCAAGGAATTCTGGAGGCTGCTTACCAAGTGTTTTGAACACATTTTTTAGATGTTCTCTAAAAATCCGGTCAAATTCTCTGTCGTACATTGAAGAATGGCCTTCTCCAAGCCACCAGAACCAATCCGAAGCCTCCGCCATAAGCCACTCTCTATATGCTGTGCTGTTCTCTTTAATCTGGTCGTATACTGCCCGCCTCACACGTTCAAGGTATGTCCATCCCAGATTCTTTTCCTGATCACATATCCATGTCGAAAAATCTGCATTAATCCAGGAACCGGGATGGAGCTTTTCAAGTACATCCTGGGCATCAAGTTTCCCAAAAGTTGCAAGCTCAAAATTCTGTGAGATTTTCTCCAGCAATCGTGGCAGGAATTCAGTACCTCCATCAGGATAATATTCCCAGGGATTTTCTCCGTCCAGAATTACAGAAACAACGGCGTCTGGCTTTTTATTCTTTATTGCTTCAAGACGTTGTACAAAATCGTCCACTGCCTTTGAAATATCCCATCTGGAATAAACAAATCCAATGAGATCAGATAGGATATGATCCCGGAAAAAAATGTTCACCCCTTTATGATCGTAAACTCTGTAGAGATGATCACCGCCAAATTCTTCACTTTCCCTTATCTTACCTATTGATCTGTTCAGGATATACTCATCAGTTGCAGTCCATTGCAAATGAAATTTTTTAAAAATTTCGATAGCTGTGGAAGATACAGCTCCCTCAGCTGGCCAGGTACCTTTTATTTCTCCAAAAACTGATTCAATCATCTCTTTACCGAGTTTTACCTGGATTTCCGCATCCACTGGTGATGAAAATTGCAGATCGGGAAGCATACACGCTGGATTTGATTCCCTTGCCGCTCCATTGTTGATGATTAATGGTAATATGGGATGATACATTGGAGTAAATGAGATCTCAGTCCCTTTAGCAGTTAATTCTCTGTAACCGGAGATAACATTTCTGGCAATTGCAAAACATTTTTTGACCAACAATATTTTATCCTCTTCTGTGTATCCATGTTCTTTTTTCAAGAGATCTTTTATCAGCCTGTCTTGTCTCATCTCCGTGATGCTCACCTGAGATAGCAAAAAGTAGACTTGCAAGTCCCGAAATTCCTGATCTGTAAATCTTCCTATTTTTGAATGAAGATTATCGGGTGTCCCGCGTTTAACATAAAGTTCAAGATACTTCCTGAATGGTTTGATCCTCAGGTCAAAATTTACCGAGAAGAAATTTTTTAGAAGGAAAATCTTATCGGATTCATCCATTTCTTCAGGTTTTTTCAAATAATGATTAAGAAATTCATCAGTTGCCTTTCCTGTCTCATAATCTTTTATCTGCTCAATAAGGGACCCGGAAAAATTTATTGTTACGATCGGCGAATTTGAGTTATTGAGTGTTCTTGCGATATCGTAATACTCTCTTATCAAATGTGTGAACACCCATGGCATGGAATAGCATGGAGTTCCATTTTTTTCAATTCGGTATGGAGGTTGATGCATGTGAAAAAGGAAAAGGACTTTCATGTAAGAGTAATTATAAAGGCAATTGCAAAGAGAATTAAAAATAACAGAAAAGCTGCTTTCTTTGATATAACAAATTTTTTTGGCCAGGGGTAAATGAGTTTGACACCACCTGTTGCAAGGTCCCAGATGAGGTGTGAGCCCATGGAATTAAGAGAAACTGCGGTTATAAACACGGAGCCAGAAATAAGATAGACTATGGATGCAATAGCCAGAACTGCTGGTACTGAATGAAAAGCAGGGCGACCTCCAAGATTTAGCATCCTCTTGATTGAGAGACTTCGGGCCCATATCAAATGATCTATGTCGATTAAAAATGAAAAAATTATCGCAACAGTTAATAGTTTCCAGTTGTGAAAAATCAAGGGCAGGTTTACAAGAATTCCCCATAAAACGTGCTCAAATTCATCAATCAACGCAACTTTTAGCCAGTTATTGCATGGCATCTTTGATTCTCCTGCGGATCTCCTCAGCATTGTAGTTTCGTTTTACTTTAAATCTCACCAGAGGTAAATCAGCCATTTTAAAGACTTTGTCAAGGAATTTATCTCTTTCAATCCTCTCTTCTCTCTCATGAGTACTATCGTCGAGTTCTATTGCTACAAGTGGAGAGAATTTTTCCCTGTCACAGATCAGGAAGTCGATGTGTTTTCTTGAAATTTTGTTAAAATATTTCAAATACTTACCTTTGGCCTTTCTGGAATCTACATTGATGATATCAGCAACTCGAACTTTTCCAAAGATGACGTATTCGGGAAAACAATCAAAAAGAATTTTATAGAATTTCAATTCCGGCTGAGTGAAGATACTTTCAACCTTTACGTAGCCTTCACGTGGCCTTTTTAACAGGAAAATGATTATAAGAAAGAGTATAAAAAAAGTTATTAAAATTAGCAGAATTACGAAGTTTGAATTCATTTTACCAATTTGAAAAATCTGTTCCATCTAATTTTTTTAAAGATGTTAATACCACTGGCTGAAGTATTGACGGATAGATAAATGAAAAGAGGGGAGCCAATAATATTCTTTATTGGTAGTGGTCCCCAGAATCGTGAATCGTAAGAATAGTCCCTGTTGTCACCCATTACAAATACAGTTCCTGGGGGTACAACTATTGGGCCAAAATTGTCTCTAACATGCTCATTTTCCGATAGTTCTCTCTCTTCCCATCTTTGCTGTAGATCTGAAGTGTCCTTTAAACCAGGAATTTCCCTGTTGTCAAAATGTACCGCGTATGGCTCATTGATCCTCTTCCCGTTTATAAACACTCGCTTGTGTACGATTTTTAGAGTATCTCCAGGTATGCCGATGCACCTCTTCACAAAAATGCGATACTTACTCATAGGATATTTAAAAACAATGATTTTCCCCCTTGCTGGAACAGGATGGTGAAAGATATAGGTGATTTTCTGTGTAAGAACGAAATCTCCTGGTAGAAGTGTATTTTCCATAGAGCCTGTCGGAATCAGATACGACTGTACTACAAAGAGACGAACGATAATTATGAGTAAAATTGTTACTATTAAATATTGAAGATCTTTGCGAGTGAATTTCATGAGAGTGAGGAATTATGGGGCAAATCAATTCATTTTGCAATTTCCGGGCTATTTTTTGCAAATTGCAATCGCTGGTGTAAGTAATCTTTTATTAATTTTGAACCGTTCTGAATGGCAGAAAAATTGCCGTTTCTCCTCTGGATAAACAAAGGAGGATTGAAAATGAGTAGAGCAATTAGTCCTGGAGATGTGATGCTGATGCTGGATCTCGATCTCACCTTTGAAGAAGTGCTTGATCTCACAGCTGGCTTGTGTAACCATATACCTTATAAAACGTGGCACAGGATAGTTAAAGTCAAGGATGATGGCAATGTTACGGATATGAAAATTACTTATATTGGGTTCGACAAAATGGATGTCTCAAAACTTTTCAAAAAGGTTGATCCATGGCAAGTTATTGAGGAAGGCAGGAGATTGAGAAGTATCGGCAAGGGAATTATCCCCAAAAGATACATTCTTAGAAATAGAAAATGGGTAGAGTTCAACAAGAATGCAGAGTATGAAGAACGTATAAAAGAGGTTGCCCTGGCCCTTTAGCTAAGCAATTATTTTAGTATGTAAGTAATGGAAAACCTTCTGTTTGAACTCTCTTCAAAGTCATAAATTTTTGAATCGTCCGCTATATCAAGCTGGAAATTCTTGAATCTTACACCACCCCCGAATGTGAGTCCTTTTCTCCATCCATATTTGTCATAAAAATATCCAACTCTGAGAGATATCATGTTGTAGAAGGTGTACTCAACACCGGCGTGTTTCCACGCTTCATTAAGGACGTAGCTTAACCCTTTTTCATTGTAATCCTGCTGTATTCCAACAAGAATCTTGTTTACATCGAAGGTAAAAAGTAGCTTGTGTATCTTTCCCCAGACAGGTCTGAATGATACTCCGAGTCTAAGCAATCTGGGAAGAGGATTTTCCTCACCACCTTCGGTATAGACGAGAGATTTCCCGATATTGTCTACCACAGCAGCGATTCTTAACCTTCCGTGATATGGTGTGAAAAGTATCCCACCTCCAAAGGCGAAAGAAGAAGCTGAGCCTCCACTTTGAACTTCACCCTGTGAAGCGCATTCCAGAACTTCAGGGGAAGCGAGGAATGAGTGGATAAACTTTACGTTAATACCGACATCAAGATCAGAGGTAAATTTCGAAGCATAAGCCAGCTCAATGGCTGTTTCGTACGGCCTGAATTTACCACAGAGCTGGTTTTCATTATTAATTGCCTCAAAAATTCCATAAGTTGAATAAATAATATGTCCCCCAAATACCCCTGTTCTCGTGGGAATTACCCACCCAAGGAATTCATAGTACATGTCAGGGGCAAGTGCTCTGAGCCATGGAGCATGAATAAAAGAAAATTCTGCGTGCTTAAACTCCGCCATTGCACCAGGATTATAGTAGGATGCTGTTCCGTCATCCGCTATAGAGCTGAAAGCAGCACCAAGGGACGTGGCCTTCGCACCTGGAAATATTGTTAAAAATACTCCCCCTGCCTGAAAAGCGTCAGCTGCCACAAGTCCGATACCAAGGAAAATGAGAATTGTTACTCTTTTGAGCATGCTCTCGATACCTCCAGTGTAATTTTTTGAGTTAAATAATAAGGTAGATGATTTCGTTATTCAACGCCACGCTCGAAGGATGTATGATTCTGCGTTCTACAATATTATTCTCATGCGAATCCTTCCTCTATAGGGAAAAGAGAAAGATGATTTACAATACCAGAGGAAACCGTTCTTGCAAAATCCTTTAGTAAGTAATGGTTGAAACCCTGAGCGATAGGCTTTTCCTTATCTCTTTATCTGCTCTATGTGTGTAGAGTAGATTGGTTCTCTTCATGCCTTTTTCCTTTTTTATATTCTCTACAAAAAGCGAAACTTTGGAGGGGGAAAATTGTATCGGTTCCCTTATACCTACGTATTTACATAGATCTTAAAAATATTTTCCTTAAACTGACCGTCGCGGTGAACACCTCTTTACTAATTTCAAATTTTAATTTATCATCCATGACTTCCTATGATTAGACTGTTTATTACATGGCATAAATGGGTAAGTATAGTTTTCATTATTTTTATCCTCCTTTTCCCTGTTACGGGTATCATCCTGAATCATAGAAGAATCTTTTCCCATGTGAATCTAAGCCGCAAGATCCTGCCCGCAGTTTACGAATTTAACAACTGGAACAACGCAGCTGTAAAAGGAACTGAAAAAATCGGAAAGGACAGCGTGGTTATTTACGGCAATATTGGTATATGGTTAACAGACACTGAAGGAAGTTACTTCAGAGATTTCAATCATGGGTTACCTTCAGGTATGGACAACAGGAAGATCTGTAAAATCGTAAGACTCTCAAATGGGAAGGTACTCGCCGGTACACTTTTTGGCCTCTATACCCTTAAAAATGCATTTTGGTCCAGAGTGAAAATTCCTACAAGGGAAAAACGCGTTGTCGATATTATTGAAAAGGCTGATACAGCTATTTTGCTTACAAGATCCCATTTGCTTAAAACAGTAGATTTTAAAAAGTTTGAGATTATACAGCTACCACCTCCCGTAGATTGGGATCGTAAAGTCAGCCTTTTCAAAACTTTATGGATGCTGCACTCAGGGGAGCTTTTTGGCCTATTCGGTAAGATTTTTGTTGACATCCTTGGTCTGATTTTCATCTTTTTGGTATTTTCCGGACTCTATTACTTTGTCGGATTTTATGTAGTTAAATTCAAAAAGAATAGATCAAATTCCTCGGGATGGATTAACAGGAGTATGAGATTTTTACTCAAATGGCATAACAAATTTGGCTGGATGTCGATTATTTTCTTGCTAATTCTGACAATCACCGGGATGTTTTTACGTCCTCCACTCCTTGCCTTGATTGCATGGAGTAAAGTCCCAAAGATACCATTTACCACACTTGGAACCAGAAATGCTTGGTTTGATAGACTCAGGGGTATTATTTATTTAGATGACATCAAAGGATATATAGTGGCTACAAATGACGGACTTTTTTACGCGGACGAAGGATTGAACAAGCCATTAAGGAGATTTAGACCTACACCACCCATCAATGTTATGGGTATCACTGTTTTCAAAAAGCATGGCCCAGGGAAAATCCTTGTAGGCTCGTTCGATGGCCTTTTTGAATGGAACTATAGAAATGGCTCTTATTATGATTATATTCGTAAGATTCCAGGTTACAGGTTCCCTTCACCACTTGTGACAGGTTTTACTGATGATATTCGAGGAGATGAATTCTATTTCGATTATGATAGAGGGGTAAAATCCATCAACGGCTTCGCGGAGTTTCCTTCTATGCCGAAAGTGATTAAGAATCTGCCCATGTCTCTCTGGAACGCAGCACTTGAAATACACACGGGCAGGGCATATATCAACTTTTTTAAGGAGTTTACAATCTTGTACATTCCACTTGCTGGACTTTTTATCCTTAGTATCATTTCAACCGGTTTCATCGTATGGTGGAAACTTTTCCGCTAATTGTAGGCTTACCCATTTACGATCTAAGTTACAAGAGCTGTGAAAATAAATTTATCGTGGTAGCTTTGATATAGCTCAAGGGGGAATTCCTCAAAAATGGCAAACATGGAAGATCCCGAGCCGGTCATCAGAGAACAGCATGCTCCTTTATTTTTCATAAACTCCTTGAAATCTTTGATAAAATTTTCCTGGTGGATCTGTTCAAAGGAATTGTAAATAAGTTCTCTGAGATGCTGGAAATTTCCATTGGTTAAGATTTTTCTGATTTCAAGGATTTTCTGTGACGCTTCATCCGAGTGATAATAGAGCTTTCTCCTTTTTAACAAAGCGTATCCTTCACCCGTGCTAAATTCTATACCGGGATTGAAAAGTACGATATAAAAAGGTCTTGATACTTCAAATGGTTCCACCACTTCACCTCGTCCTGTGACAATTGCAGCATTACTTTCAAACAAAAAGAATGGGACATCGGAACCTATAAGATGGGCAGATTTGAAAGCTCTACTTTTTTCAAAAAACTTCAGGACCGCAGCGGCATCAGAGCTTCCACCACCGAGTCCAGCTCCAATTGGAATATTTTTCCTGATGTGAACCCAATAAGGACGATTTTTTAAAGCTTCCCAAACTATATTTCTTGCTCCTTCTGGTCCCGAGCTCGAGGTTACAATTGGGCGTGTATCAGGGGAAATCCAGATTGCGTCAAAAAGACCTATTTTTAGAAAGATGGATTTTATTTCATGGAAACCATCCTCCCTCAATCCTGTGACAAAGAGAGAAAGATTTATTTTGGCGTAAGCTTTTAGCATGGAATCATTCTACGGGAATCCTTTCGACCCTCGGTAGAAGACCTGTAGTGATTTCATAATTTATAGTTCCAATTAGTTGGGCAAGCTCGGTTGCCGTAATCTCTTCGTCTTTGTCTTTGCCTATGAGAGTAGCAATATCCCCGGGTTTGACACTCGGAATATCAGTCACATCAATAGTAGTCAAGTCCATACTGATTACGCCCACTATTTTTGCCCTTTTGCCATGAATAAGCACCTCCCCATCTTTGTACAAAGCCCTTGGGTAACCATCGCCGTAACCGACAGCAAGTACCGCGATTTTCATAGGTTTTGTACTTTTAAACCTGAATCCATATCCAATACCTCTTCCGGGACCTATCTCTCGAACCTGAACGACTCTTGATTTAAGGGAAAGCACCGGCTTAAGATCAGGGATATTCATAGATGGGGATGGTGGAAGGCCAAACATGGCTATTCCCGGTCTCACCATATCAAAGATGGCTTCGTCTCCTATGTTGAAAATTGCGGCACTATTTGCCGTGTGGATGACATAATTTTTCCCATTAACCAGAGGTAGGATTTCCCTTTTAAATTTTTCAAGCTGCTCCTTTGCAAGGTCTGGCTCGTCATCGGCCGTTGCATAGTGAGTATAAATTCCCTCCAGCAAAAATTTATCAGATTCTTCAACGAATCTCAATAAATCTGGAAACTCTTTGATGTCAACTCCCGTACGTGTCATTCCCGTATCCACTTCGATATGAACGTACAGTTTTTCGCCGTCTTTTAAGAATTTTTCAATCGCTCTGGCCTGATCAAGATAACAGAGTGTTATCCTCAGTTTATGTTTAACTGCTTCGTGGATTTCCCACTCCAAAAATTTAGGCCCGAGAACAAGAATTGGTCTGGTTACACCAGCATTTTCTAAGGCTTCAACAGCTTCCTCAACTGCGGCCACTGAGAAAAAGTCTACCTTGTTATTTAACCGGCGAGCAACAATTTCAAGTCCATGCCCATATGCATTTGCCTTTAACAATGCATCTATGCGGACACCTTTCGCTCTTTTCTTAATGATATTAAAATTGTGATCGAGTGCAGTTAAATTTATCTCTGCCCAGACTCTATTCTTCCTCATTTCCTATTGTGAACGAAAGACCAATACCGTAAATTGCAATATTCTTAGATTCTCCGAAAAGAAGCCCGTAATTTAGTAAAAAGTTTAGTCTGTATCTATCAGCGGATATCAACTTTAATGCTCCGTGGGCGATAAAGCTTCCTGCAACCTCTGACTCTTTCCCGCTACCCATGAGCCTCGAGTATTCTCCGATGTTATATGAACCATTAAGAAAAATTCCATCGTAACCAAGAAGTGCAAAAGGGTAAACACCGATGGTTAATCCAATTGATTCATACGAGACCCTATATCTGCCGGTTCCTATTCCTGAAAAGTTATAGGCAGTTCCATTCACACCGATGTGAATCCCCTGCCAGATATCTTTGGTATAACATGCGTTTACTTGAAATCCACTCTTTACCTCGTTGGCAAAATCTCCTGTAGGGATTCCATAAGTAAAACCAAGATCAAATCTTGAGAATAATACAAGAAGAAAAGCTATGGCCACATTCATGTGAGAAATTATTTAGTAACCACGTTTAGACCGTCAACCATAATATATGGGAGCACGTAACCGGTAGAATCGAAGAACAGGCTTTGACGGTCTAAAGAGACTGCAAGAATCTTTTTAAACGAGTCATAGATATTGCCAGAGATTACAGTGTCGAGTATGCGTCCAGTGATCTCTCCGTTTTTTATGTGATAGCCCAATGCAACGTTAAAAGAAATATTCCCCTGCATTAAATTTGACATAGCAGCGCCCATCGGCATATAAACGATAATTCCTTCATCGGTCTTTCTTATGATCTCATCCAGGGTCTTTTCCCCCGGGTCAACGACAATATTGTTGACAGAAATCTGTGGGGTCAATCCCATACCTCTCCTTGAGCTTCTTGAGGGCTCAATACCAAGTTTCTTTGCATAATAAAGATCAGCGAGAAAAGAGCTTAAGACACCTTCTTTTACAATAAATCTATCCTTCGTTACAAGACCCTCATCGTCAAACGGTCTTTCACCTCCTGGCACAGATACAAGGTCTCTTATTGTCAATTTAGGGCTAAAAATTTGCTCTCCCAGTTTATCGTGTAGAGGTGTAGATTTTGTCAGTACATAAGGCGCATAGATACCTGTGATAAGTGAATTGAACAGTGTCTCTGTTAGTGTCAGTGGTGAAAATATGACCTTGTATCTTCCGGACTGTATTTTTGCCTTTTTCTCACTGCCTTTTAGCTCCTCGAGAAGTTCATCTAATATCCCCTGAGGTGGCACCGGCTTTTTTGAATCACCCTTTGATGAGAAAACAAAAAGATTTCCTGTTTCTACTGTGCCCATCAATAAAATTTCTGTGTAGTACACACTCTTCCTGTAGGCCCCATCGAAGCCGGAGGAATTTATAAGTCTGATGTTTGTCTCGGTACAGCTAAGCTTTCCATGAATTTTTAATCCAGGGTAAAGCCCGGAAAGCCGCTCTATTATCTCGTTTGTCTGATTCACTCTCATGGCTGTAGGCCACTTGTCTGGGTGGTAAATATCCATTTTCGGATAGTCTGTTTCTCCAGGAAATTCAAAGATGGCCTCGCGTCCGAATTTTGACGTCTGGATGGCATTTTCTACCAATTCATCATAGTTTTCTCCCGATGTCGAGGAGAAGCCAATCTTGCTATCCTTGAAAATCCTTAGACCTATATTCCTTCTTATATGATGCTCTATGCCCTTAATGTCTCCTGAATCTATTGCAAGGGTATTTTCTTCCTTTTCGATCAGAAAAATTTCCCAGGATTCAATTGACCTTGCCTTAATTGCTTTAATCAATTTTTCCATCATCTCCCTCCTACGATAATGTTTTTAATCATGACATGAGGAGCGCCTGTGGAAACTGGCAGAGGCATCTGGAACATCTTCCCGCAGTGACCGCTCTGAAATTCAAGGTCATTTCCGATCATCTCAATATTCATCAATGTTTCAAAGACATTTCCTGATAATGTCACATCGCGGATCAATCTGCCGAGTTTGCCATTTTTAATTTCATAGGCGAACTGGGCCGAAAATGTAAACATTTCGTTTGCCGTTTCACCCCCACTGGCTCCGACCACGTAGAGGCCGTTTCCAACACGTTCTAACATCTCCTCGAACGTTGCATTCCCCGGTTCAATGTACGTGATTGACATTCTCACAAGGGGCTGGAAGGTATAATTTACAGCTCTGGCATTGCCCGTTAATTCATTGTTCAATAATTCAGCCGTTTCCCGTGAATGCAATCTCGAGTTGAAAATGCCATTTTTGATAAGATAGGTTTTTGTCGATTTCACGCCTTCGTCGTCATAGACATAAAAGCCGTACTCTCCTTCTATGGTGCCATCGTCAACTACATTCAATAAATCCTTACCAAATCTTTTCCCTATTTTCATCTTTTCAAGCATTATAGGATTTTTGTAAATCATATCGGCCTCTGATAGATGCCCAAATGCCTCATGAATAAATGTGCCAGCGATTGCAGGATCAAGGATAACATTGTAAGTTCCACCACTTACAGGTTCAGCTTTTAAGAGGTCCACGGCTGTTTTTACCATTTCCTCGATTTCCTGTTCCCTATTCTTGAGTAATTTAAATCCTTTCTGTCCACCCCATGCTTTATGGCGAGTCTGGATGATAGAACCATCAGTGGCCGTGACTGACATCGTCATTATGAGATAAGGCCTGTGTTCAACAATCTCATGTCCATCATTCGAGAAAAAGTAATTCACGAGGTCCTTTTCAAAATATTGAATTTCTACCTGTGAAATCTTCTCATGAGAACCGGCAATCTTTGAGTATCGTTCGATAAGGTCAATTTTTTCCTCCAGTGGAATGTTTTTTATAAGCGTTTCAGGTGATGGCTCGTAAGAATCTTTAATAGCAGGCGCATCTTTTAGTTTTACAGGATTCCTTGAAAGTCTTGACGCCTCTTTCGCCTTTTCAATGGCTTTTTGCAGGTCGTCTGGATTGTTAAAAGTAGCAAAGCCGACACCCGTGCTGGAGAAAAATCTCAGAGCCCCGCCAGTTTCTGAATCTTTGATGATCTCATCAACCTTGCTATTTCTTACAATTATGGTTGTTCGGGATATCTGCTGAAATCTCAATTCAGCATATCCACCGGAAATGTTTGACATCATGGATTTAAAGTACTCAAGCATAAATTCCCTCCCTGAAATTTTCTAAATGTAACCTATTATAACCCAATGTAGACTTAAAAGTTAGCACTATCATGCGAAGGTGTTCGAAAAATATTTTACGGTGGATCATTTCCCCTTCCACTTTGCGGAAAAACCTCTTTATCTCTCCCTCCTGCTTGCGAGAAGATTCACCCACAACCTCCCCTCCCGCTCTGCGGGAGGGGATTGAGGGGAGGGCGCCCCCTCCTTAATCCTCCCCCACAGTGCTATCGCACTGCGGGGGAGGAAATTAAAGAAGTTCCCCTCCAAAGCGGGGAGGAAATTGATGAAGTTCTCACGCAGGGCTGAACACTCGATAGGGGAGGAAGTTATTTTGTTCATTTTATTCAAAGTGCGAAAATATACAAAAATCATGCATATTTATACATCACTCTAAAAAAACATGGGTAATATCAGCTACTTAATCCTCCCCCACGCCTCGAAGAGGCGTGGGGGAGGAAATTAAAAATTGCATTCCTGCTTTCTTTTAAAGCAATTTTATGAAAAGTTTGACATGGATTTGGCATGCCACTATAATCCTGCAAGTGTAATTCAGGAGCAGGGTGCATTTCTTTATTGGATCGGTTGATCGCCCGCCTTTCTGATGGAGAAATCCCCACAAATATAATTTAATTAGGAGGGTTTATGTTTAAAAAACTATTATTTCTAAATCTAAGTTTTGCTTTTATTGTTTTTGCCGGTGATTGGACGGCAGATTTGCAATTTACCCCAAATCCCTCCCCTTACGTTAGCGATTGGGAATCCAATCCTGGGATTATCACTTTTACTCTCACTTATACTGGTCAAAATTCCGTAAACATTCATCTTTATGCTAATCTTTCAAGAAATGGCCAAAGTATCGCGAATGGTGAAAGCGATCCGATAAGCTTTAATGGACCGGGGTCAAAAGTCTTTTCAAACACAAATATTTTAAACTGGTCCAATGTAAGCTATTCATCTACACTTGAGGAGCAGATTTTGAGATCTGGTAGGTTCCCCGATGGGAATTACAATTTGTGTGTTATGGTCGTAGATGAGTCTACCAGTGACACAGTTGCGAGAGACTGTAAATCCTACCAGATATTACTTCCCTCTCCTCCTGAGTTATTGTCACCGGCAAATTCTGATAGCACTTCACTACCTTTTCCAGTCTTTGTCTGGACACCAATTCTTGCACCGCCAGGATACACTGTCACATATAGGCTCACCCTTTGGGAAGTCCATCATGGGCAGACCCCCCTTCAGGCATCGTTTGGAATCCCCTTTTTCGTTGATAGTACGGAGAATATTCCCACCCTTGTTTATCCTGTAGATGCGACGCAGCTTGAAAACGGTAAAACTTACGTCTGGCAGGTTCAGGCTCTGGACCAAGCGCATCAACCTTTTGGCCAGAATGATGGAAAAAGCCAATTGTTTACTTTTACATTCGTCAATAATACATTTCCTTTACCTTCACTTGGTGATACACTTGAAGTGGTGGAGAATGCAGTTTATCTGATCATTTCTGACCTAAATTCTGAGGATCTGGGAGACAGATATAGATTGAACGGCTCGTCTACACTGCTTTTGCCGGTATTTCCAGGTGCTTCACCCATTGAGGTTTCAGTAAACAATCTCACTGTTTTAAAAAACGATCTCTCAATCGTGGATGGAACCTTTTCCGCTTCAAATCTGAGTAATGGAATAATTCCTCAAGAATTCACAGGTCCATTTATAAAGGTGAGTTCTATTAGCTATAATGTGCAGAATGGTGTATCCGTTGGAATCCGTTTCTCATTTCCAGAGAGCTTTGGTTTACCAGAATTTAATTTTCCTGATGGACTATCGATTGTTAGGAATGGATTTCATGGACGATTAGAAAAAGAGGCAAATCCCGGTGAGACACTTTTTACACTTGGCTCAGGCCAGACGAGGCTGGATGTTAGCTCTCTTAACATCCATTTTTCGAGTCCTGTCGTCTCATTGTCAGGAAAAATGCATGTGCTGGATACAGCATTTTCCTATACCCTTGACAGTCTTACGCTCAGTGGGGATGAACTTTCTGGGAAGCTTAAAGCTGATGGACCTGTAAGTTTCCCTATGGTTCCGAATGAGAATTTTATCGTTCTTACAGCAGATAGTGTAAGGGGGAATTTCTCAACCGGAAATTATGTTTTCAATGTATTTGGAAGGATAAATTTAAACTTTCCAGAAGATAGCTGTGGAGCAGGTATTGAATTTCAGGTCATGAACAATAGAGTGGAGCTCAGAAATTTTACCCCCTCTTGTGAGCTACCGGACGTCGATCTTGGCTGGGTAAAGGTCGAATTCAGGAATTTGAGCCTCCCGGAATTGAGCTTTGCGACAGGTGGAGAAGGGTGGAATTTCGATTTCAACCTCGATGCAAAATTTTCATTCCCGGCCTTTGACTCTATTCAATTCCCCTGGATTAATGGAGTTTCTATATTCAAAGGTGGATTCAGATTTCCCCATTTTACATTCAGTTCTGACAATATGCCGTCGTTACCCTCCTTTAATTTCGGGGGATACCAGTTAAAGGTGCTTCAATTTTCAATGCCTGATTTAACATTGCCTTCTTTCAACTGGCCCTCATTTGGAAACGATTCGACTGGTTTCGCTTTTGGCTTCAATTTCGAATTTTCAATGCCTGACCTACCGACTTCCTTCCCGGATTGTATCAGGTTATCCAGATTCACACTTGACGATATTCATTTAAGAAATGGTGAGATGACTTTTTCACTTCCAGAAGGTATGGTTCACAACTGCCGATTGCCTCTCGGAGGTGGAGTGGAATATGTGATAAACAATCTCGGTGGAAGTTTCACGGCTTCCTACAACAATGGACTAAACATTGATGGTGGAATAGATCTTAGAGGATCACTTGTTTTACCGGAAGCATTCAATTGCAATAGAGGAAGGGAGCTTGATCTCGGAACTCATACACTTCATTTCTCTTATGATGGAATTATTACAGGTCGTGTAGATAATGTGATACCTTCCTGTCCTTTAACGTATGGTCCGCTGACTATAAAGATAGATTCATCAGGATTTGAGTTTGTCAACGATAGTGGGACACAAAGGGTAAACATGTTGTTACACGGAATTGTAAAATTGCCGGCGCCTACGGAAGGAGACTCAGTAATGGCAAGTGGTTACCTTGGTTTCGAGCTCACCGAGTTCAGATTTATTGACGGATTTGTAAGAATTGATGAGCCATTTATCTGGAAAATTCCATCCGGGGATCCGGTTTTATCCATTAGAGTGGATTCAGCGATTCTTGATACGGCTGGTTTTCACGTTGATGGCAATGGTGTATTACAACTATCGGAGAATTATACAGTGGGGGTGAATTTCAATCGACTTGTTCTTGACCTTTCTGATTTCTCAGTGAAGAGTGGATCAGCTGATTTTACGAGTTCGTTTGCATTCAAGATTGATTTAACTGGGGGTGAAAAGTGGAGTGCTGTAAGGAGTGGTTCAAGCCTCACTGGTGAAGGAATAATGTTGAATCTTCCAGAAAATATATCGCTTGCGGGAAATGGCCTTGCGGTGAGAGACACATCTCTTGTTAACATAAAATGGTCTGGCTCTGAATACACGGTGGTAGCCAGATTTTCGGATGACTTTTTGCTTTCATGGTCTCCTACCTTTGGCGTGGGACAGGGAAAAGTTGATTTTATTTTTAATGGAAACAGAGTTGCATGGCTTGATACAGCCGGATTTCATCCAGATTTTGAAGGTATCGTACCTATTCCATCCAAACTCGCCATACCGGATACTTCAATAGCCTACGTTGAATTGAAAAGGAACGACTCTTTGTTGGTTCATTATACCTACATTGGTGATACATTAAGGATATACACTGAGGCGAGTAAACCTGTTCGAATTTACATCCCGGCTCTCAAGTATAACAATTTTGTGCCCAACATCGGAGTTGAATTTGATGTTAAGGTTAATCCCACAAATTTTGAGTTCTTAGACGGAGAGATTCATGCAAGGCCACCAGAGGGTATTGATACTTTATTCACATTAAGTGGTCTTGGTATACCCCTCGATGTAATGTCCTTTGACTACATTAATGACAATGGGGAATACGGAGCTTTATTGAGCGGAAAATTTGCCCTCCCATCCGCACTGGACAGTCTTGAGATAAGATTTGATAGTTTACGAATTACAAATTCAGGACTTTCCGGGACAGCACGGGTTGGGCATGTTTATGACTCCCTTGGACATCAGGAATATATCGACTCTGTGAATTTTGGCAATTTTGTCACGTTTAAAATCAATGGTGGTGAAATTGCTTTTTCTCCACTTAGTGCAAAGTTTTCTGGTGATATTTACCCCGATTTATTTGCGAGGGACGGGAGGCAATATCCTATACATTTTGTTGCTTCTTATGGTAATTCAGGTTTTGATTTCTCTTTTGACCTCCCCGATACTCTGCCAGTTTCATTTGCAGAATTTATGCCAATGGATCTTGGAGGGAATCCGCCTCTTTCAATGTCTCTTGGTGACACAATCTCACTGGAATTTTCAGGGATATTTTCTTTCCCATTTCTTGATGATAGTTTCAGAATTTCACTCTCAGGGTTGAAGGTAATGAGTGTGGCACCCTATGTAGTTGCGCCCGAGATTCGTTATCCGGATCCCGGTCAGTTTTTCCAGCTTTTTGGACTGGAATTTGGATTAAAAGATGTGAGAAAAAATGGGCAGGATTTTCCAGCACTTGGATTTGAGTATTCTGGTGGTGTTTTTAAAGTCAATATGTCCGGTGCATTTGCATTTATGGACGACACCATCTCATTTACCGGAATGGAGGTAGGTACTGACGGAAGTTTCCAGTTTGAAGAAGTTAATCTTTTATCGTCTCCAATAAACATAATAGATAAATATTGGACACTTGATACAGTGAAATTTACGATGGACAGTTTGAGATTTGCCGGGACAGTGAAATTACCTGAGCCATTTGATTCTGCAGGTCCCCAGAGGTATCACGTCACGATTGGATATGATGGCTCTATCTCAGGGGGTGGAAAGATTGTATTGATCGACGAAACTCCAGGGATGGGCGGGAATGACTTAACAGAATTTGATTTCTTTGTAGGGAGCCTCGACATTAATTATCTCGCTTTAAACATAGATTTCGAGCATCCTGACCGATCTGATATACAAGCAGTATTTTACATGTATTTCGATGCTGATCATCCGATAAAAATTGGATACAATGAGGCTGATAGTCTTGCTCCAGGATTTACGATTAATATGAATGGAGATTATGAATGGGGAGAGATAACTATTCCGAATGGTAGTATCCCGGACATAGACTGGGATGTTTTTAAACTCAGCATAAGCAATGTAACACTTCTTGACGAAGAAGGATTTGGCATTTCATTCTCTGGAAACATGACACTTAAAATCAGTTCGGTATCAGGTTCAATCGGCTTTGAAGGGTTTAAGGTGCATTCGAATGGAGACGTAGATTTTCCATCTATAGACAGTGCAGATCTGAGTATCGCGGAAGTTGTTACGATCAGTGTTTCAAGCATTAATTACATTGACCATGATACAACAATTTCCATTCCGACTGTGGCGATGCCCACTCAGAACACATCTGGATCAAGTTCGAAAAAGGATGTAGAAGTTTCTTCCAGCTTTTCATTTGGTCTGACATTGAATATCATGGATTACGGTGGGGGAGGCGTTAAAAATTTCATAGTTTATACGAAGAAATCTGATGGGGCATTTGGCCTGGTAATAGACAGTGCGAATATGACGATACCGAGCGTTTTCGAGGCGAGTTTTGATATGGAATATGAGGGAGGGGAGTATTTTAGATTTTTATTCGCAGGCGATGCCAAAATACCGGCTGCAAACAATATGCAGGTTACTGTGGTAGGAAAGGTGGCGAATTTGCCTTCTGGACCGAGTTTCGGAGCGTTTATTGCTGTGTCAACCGAGATTGACATAATCCCGAGATTGATAATTTTAAGTGGTGTTGGTGGAGGGTTTTTCTATAATCCGGAGGAATCGGATTTCAGACTCGTAAAACAGAAGTCTGGTCTAACGGGAATGCCATTTGATACCATGAGTGTTCGGAATGCGGATTTTGCGATATTTCTCTATGCACAGGCCAGAGTGGTTTCTGACTGGGTGGCAGAGGGAAAAGCTCTTTTGACTGTAACGGATCAGGAATTCTTGCTTGATGCCCGGCTTGTACTTTTGCACCAGGATGATAGAATAACTGGATACGCACATCTCGGAATTGGATTCCAGGATTTCTATGCAGTTGGGAATATGGGAGTGAATATGAAAATATCTTCGCTTATCACAGGCAATGGGACTTTTGCCTTTTATGTTTATGGAGAAGACGCCTGGGGAGTTATGGGAGGAGTGGACGTAGAGTTACTATCTCTTCTGGATATAAACGGTGAATTCTTTGTTGGCCCTCCAGGATTTATGGTTTCAGGAAGTGCGAGTTATGGATTTGACATCTGGGTAATTTCCATAAATTCGGGCTTTGAGGGTCAGATCTGGTATGTAAGAGACGCATCCTGGGGTGCGTATTACAAGGCATACATTAAGGCTGAAGTACTTGGTGGTGCTGTTAGTGCCAAAGGGTGGCTTGAAGCATGTCTTATTGGCTCACCGAGTTTCTATCTGTATGGTGTTGCAGGACTTTCGGTTCATACATGGGTTTATGATTGGGATGGAAGTGTCTGGGCAAAAATTTCCTCTGACGGGGTAGATGGTGGATTTGGTAGGGATCCTGAGATGGAGGCTCTTATCGACGAAGCGAGACAGACAGCGGATGATATGAATGATGCCAAAAATGAGGCTCAACAGGCAATTGAAGATGCTGAAGTTGCACAATCCATGCTCTCACAGCAGGAACAGGCAATTATTTTTTACAAAGTTTTTACAAAGCAATACAGGATCAATGGGGTTGATCTCTACAGATTTCTGATGAATGTTGAGATTGATAATGGTGGACTTGAAAATGGCAATGAATATGCTGCCATCGAGTGGGTTGCCAATAATGTTTATGGAGGTGAAGGTTCACCATACGGTGACACTCTGGCTATTGCGCGCAAAAGAAGAATTTTTGAAAATCAACTTGAGAATGTCGGACGCTACACAGCGCAGGTGAATGCTATTCTGTCGAGACTTAATGTCATTGTAGATTCGATTCAGCAAACAGGTTTGACCACTATTGGCGAGTCTCCAGTAGAAAGACTGGAATTAGGTGATGGCTACCTGAATGTAACTGTTAGAGATGGACATGCTTCTGTCTCCAGTCAGCCTGTATTTGGCATAAACAATTCTCAGAATCAAGCAAATTCACAAAACGCCTCTGAATTTGAAAGATCGGTTCGTGAAACTTATGCGCAGGTTATTTCTCGTATGAACGAAATCGAAATTGCTCTTTTTAATATCCAGAGCCTGACATCAAGAGACGATATTGATTCATTGTTGAAAGCTTACACACGTCTTGATATGGCAAATTCGTCATATCTATCTTACTCGAAGCAATATGTTGGTAACTTTATTAAATGGGAAAGACTTAAACGTCATCAAATTGGTTCTGTATCTGATAACATTCATGCTGCTATCAGACACAAAACCCAGAGATTACATGATTCACAGGTTAAGCAGAATCTTTTAATAGGCAGAAAAAGAGTCGAGTTAATAATCCTTTATGATGGAGATACTCATTCAGTGGACACTGCACTTGCCAGTTTCAGGTCGCGAATTGAGGGATTTTCACAGGAACAAATAAATTCTTTAATTGATTCACTTGGAGCAGAATTATGGTACAATATTCCAGTCAATGGTCTTGCCTATATGGATTCATTGTTCTATGCGTATAGTGATTCAATTGATGCGAAGTTTGTAAATTCTGCCGATTCAGTCAGGGTTCCTCACAAGAATGTAACCGCTGCTTTTGACGATATTTACGGGGTTACAGTAGAGCTCGGTGAGGTTCTTTACGATCTGTACGATAGGTTTCTCTTCTGGCTGTCTGGTGGTAGCTCACCATACCCACCAGATGTACACGTGGGAGGCGGATTTAATCCAGCTGGTGGAGTTTTAATTAATCCTCACCAGATAGGTAATGGACCCGTTCAGCAACAGGATTCATTGCAGGTCAGAAGATATGTCTTCAATCCACGAGTTACAGGCTCGGTTGGAGGACACATTTTGAGAAATGGTGTAACAATGACCGTAAGAAGAATCCAGATACAGCTCCCGAATTTGTCAAATTACGAGGATGGAATTAATACATTTCTCGCAAGGATTGACACACTTGGAAAACTACTAACTCCACCGAGAATTACATCAGTTTCAGTAACAACTACTAATAGAGGATTTTACAATGAGCTTGATATAAGGTGGAATATAACTCATCCGCTCGGGAATCGTGCTATCCGTGAAGTTTCGTACCTTTACTCACATCCCCATATTCCTTATTGGAAGGTTGGATATCAGTCTATGGGGAAACCGGGTCCATTAAGTAGAACCATTCAGAGCCCCAATCGGTTGAAACTCGAATTTCATCAGTTTGACAATGAGCAGAGGTTGACTGGTAAGGTGATTATAAGGGCAAGGGCAGGTCTCGGATTAACATCCTTCAGAGAGGTAAATTTTGTTGCTCTTTATGGTGACAATCAAAGAGGACAGCACAATACCTATGTTAGTTCAAGGGATACAACTCCTCCGCTGATACCAGTTGTTAGATTTCCGAGATATCATAGAAAATTACTCACTCCATCAACTTATTCGCAGGAATTTTATACCTCAGCAACGAGCGAACTCTACGCTGAGTGGTGGTCACATGATTATGAAACAGATGTTGCTGAGTACCAATATATGGTGGAAAGGAGTTACATGAGACCTTTGATGAATCCTTTTGCTCAAACTATAACCTGGGTAGAGGTGAGAGATACGATTCTTGGCTGGACTTCAGCACAGGGTCGAACAAGAGCAACTATAAGAGGATTATCTTTAAAACATGATAGTGTCTATGTCCTTTCAGTGAGAGCAAGAAATGCTGATGGTTACTGGAGTGAGCCTGGATTTAAATACGTGAAGATTGATACGACTCCACCACCAGCACCTTCTGGTAGATACGCGATAACATATAACATAATGCAACCGAACTTCTTCAATGTCTATATCCCGCCTCGACTCTCTGCAAAGGTTAATGTCAATAATGACCCGGAATCAGGAATAGCCTCTTTGCTCTTCAAAGCTGATACAATCCCGCATTATAGATATGAAGGTGAGGGTTGGGATGATGTACCAGGATATCTGGACTCTGTAGCCGTTGAAGGTGCCCCTCTCACCTACCTTGATACCTTTTACATCAGTATTGTTGAGGTCAACAATGCTGGTCTTGTCAGTGATTCGGCTTATGTTACAGAACCAATGATGCCAAACGATCCTACACCTCCACAAAATCTTGCCTTCACTGTCGGACCCTTAAAAGGACAGAATTTCATTGTTGCCATAGATACTCTGAGAGTTAATCTAATTCGACCTGCAGAGGATAAAGAAACCGGGGTAAAAAGCTACTACTTTGGTGCAGGCTTCTCAAGACGTGATGCTTCTTTAATTCCGTTCCGCAAGGTAGATTCAACAAAGGTAAAGGGAAATCGATTCTCACTAAATCCAGATTTTTCGAGAGTACCTGATGGTTCCGCCATTTACTTCTTGATGCGCGCTGAAAATTACGAAGGAGACATGAGTGCAATTTCCTACTTTGGACCAATTCATATTGAGAAATCACCACCACCCGCTGTCAACATTAGTAGGGTGAATTACATAGTCCCTGAAAGATTACACCGTCCATATCTCGACGTCATTTTCTATCTTTCAGATGATCCACAAACTCACACGAGAATGGCATATTACAGGATACTTGAATTTAGCAATAGGAGAAGAACTGCCTCGGTCATCGTAGACTGGACCCCATTCTCGACACTAAACATGGGGACAAATCACACAAAAATTTACCTCAACAGAACTCTGAGAACATCAAATACCCATGTACTTGAAATCAAAACGGTAAACAGAGTCGGTCTGACTTCTGTTTCAAGATTTAGATTCATTGGAGGCAAATAATGAGAATACTAACCATCTTCTTTTTGCTGATTTCTGCGGTTAACGCCAAACCGTTGTTTTTTGTTCTGACAAAGGGAGATACGAATTTCGTCGTTCTGACAGAAACACCGAGATACGGCGTCGTAGTTTATAGAAATGGAAAGAAAATTACGGAGTCACCTGTGAAACCAGTCAGTGATGCATTTGAGGTCCCAAAAATTCTCGGCAATGATTATGAGAGAATACTTGAGTTAACTTCTTCACTTGACGAATATCAGCTCCTGAGAAAATTAAAACACTCCAGATATCAGGCCGGAATACTCGCCATAACAAATTTGAAAGTATCTAAACTTCTCGGTAGGGTAATAATAGATGCACCTGTTAAATCCGGGAAAAATTACACATACAGGGTTGTCTTCCTCAAATTTAATGGGAAAGAATCTGATAAAACTGGAAAATTGTCCGTGAAAGCTCGCGAAATATTGCCAGAACCGCCCACAGATATTAAACCGATAGCTGGAGATAAGAAAGTTGATATAAAATGGAAATATAGAAAATGGACCGGTAAAGCCAAGGATTTTGTTGTGTCATTCAATATTTACAGGAGACGGAAAGGGGAAAAATCTTTTACAAGATTAAATAAAACACCGATAATCAGGTTAAACAATGGTGCAATGGATTTCATAGACCAGTGGGTAAAAAACGGCGTTACGTACGAATATGGTTTAACTTCAGTGGATCTGATCGGCCGCGAGAGTAAAATGTCGCCGATTGTCCAGGTTAAACCTGTCGATACAACTCCACCAGCCCCCCCATTGGGTTTAATTGTAATTGATTCTCACGGGAGAGCAGTACTGAGGTGGAACTATTCCCTCGAGCTGGACGCCGCAGGTTACAACGTCTATCGAAACACCAGAATAGGCGAGGAGTATGTCAGAGTCAATAAAAAAATGCTCCCATTTTCAAATCCTATTTTTGTCGATTCAACAGTTCAACCCGGTCGGTATTTTTACGCAATATCGGCCATAGATAGCTCCGGAAATGAGGGTAAAAAGTCAAACCCGATGATGGTCATTATAAAAGATTCCATGCCACCAGATCCGCCAGAAAATGTGAAAGCCGTCTACAAAGATAAAAAAATTGTCATTACATGGAGTGGAGCAAGAGCAAAAGATCTCATGGGCTATTATATCTACAGAGGAACCATTAAAGATAGATTGCCAAAAATAAACGCTAAGCCTCTTCCTGTTGATGCAAGGAGATTTGTTGATAAAGGATATGGAGAGGGAGGCTTTTCCTCAGGATACACGTACTTTGTCGGCGTAACATCAGTGGATAGCTCAAGAAATGAGAGTAAACTTATGACAATTAAAGTGACAATTCCAGATTCTGAACCTCCACAACCTCCCACATTTTTGAAGGTCAGGAACACACCAGAGGGATTTATTAAATTGAGTTTCACAGGATCACCATCCCTTGATGTCTCATATTACCGAATTTATCGAGGTAACAGCGTGATTAAGGAGTTAAAGTCGGGCTTTTTTATAGATTCAACTGTAAAAACCGGAGCCACTTACCATTATTCGATTACGGCAGTAGATACAGCAGGAAATGAAAGCAGACCAGTGAAAGCACATGAAATTACAGCAAAAGACGATATACCACCAACAGCTCCATCCGGAGTTGTTGCCATTTTTAGCAAAAATGGGGTGAAAATTACATGGAATCCCTCTAACGCTTCTGACTTAAAAGGTTACAATGTTTACCGTTCCGAACTCCCCAACGGCAGGTATATGAAGGTTAATAAAGATCTCCTGAACTCACCAGAATTTATCGATCATGGTGGCAAAAAATTTCATTTTTACAGAATCTCAGCAGTTGATCTATCAGGAAACGAATCAATGACACCTTATGTCAGACCTGAGGAGAAGAAGTGAGAATCTGGATTCTTCTAATTTCTCTACCACTCATCGCAATGGAGAATGAACCTGGCCTGAAGCTTTTGAAATCAGGACAGTTTCAGGATGCAAGAGCTTACTATCACGAGAAGATTCTGAGTAATCCCCAGAACCCAGACAATTATCTTTATCTCGGATATTCATTCCTTGGGTTAAAAATGCCTGACAGCGCTGAATTTTACGCCCGGAAAGGACTCGCTGTCGCACCGGAAAACAAAAAACTCCATCTGCTGAAAATTTCTGCTCTTATGCAGGAAAAAGAATTTATTAAGGCAAAACAGGAAGCTGAAAAATTTTATGAAGAAAACAAAAATGATTCCCTTGCCAGAATAACACTGGGCGAAGTTTATTTCAACTATGCAGGCCACCTTTATAGAAGTGGAAACAAGAAGTTGTCAGCAGAATTTTTTAAAAAGGTTACAAAACTTTTACCAGAATTTCCAAATGCATATTCAAATCTCGGGATAATTTATTACGAACTTGGAGAGTATGACAGTGCCATGAAATATATTAGTCTTGGACTTAACAAATTTCCCGCAAATCCTGATCTACTTAAAGCTGAGGCACAGGTCCTTGCAAAACAAAAAAAATTTAAAGAGTTAAAAGATGTTCTTGGCGTTCTCTCAACTGTAGAACCTGATAATCCCAATATAAGGTTGAAGCTGGCTCTCGTTTACCGGGCCATGGGACAGATGGATAGTGCAATTGCCATTTACAGAGGGCTCGTGAAAGAGTTCCCGGATGAGAAATCAGTTTACATATCTTATGCTCAAATTTATGAAGGAATCTTTAATTACAAAAAGGCAAGGGAGATTTACACCCTGTATCTTAAAAAACATCCCGGTGATCCAGAATTTCTGAAGAGAGTAGCCGAGACGTATGAGGGTCAGAAGGACTACGAGAATGCTATCAAAATTTACAGGAAACTTGGTGACAGAGAATCCGAACTAAAAATTGCGAATTTGCTGGCAAAACTTGGCAAAAAGAAAGAGGCACTAAGAGCCTATCAGAGGATAATCAAAAAGGCCCCGTTTCACCAGGAGTACTGGATTAAAGCCGCAGAACTTATTACAGATAGGGATAGCCTAATCTCATTTCTTAATCAAATGCAGAAAACTTTGCCAAATTCTCCCTATCCCTGTGCAAGAAAAGGACTTCTCCTGCTTAAAACAGATACTTCGAAAGCCATGAAATGTCTGAGGAAAGCTGTTGAACTCGGTACAAATAATCCAGAGGTTTATTACAATCTCGCAAAAATTTACTTCATAAATGGAGAAAAAGTGAAGGGACAGCTTACTATCAGAATAGCCTTTCATAATCTCACAAGCAATGTGGCGGGAATTCAGAAGATTCTTGCAGGAACACATGATATTTTTGAGTTGGAGAAGCACGAGGATGAGATAAAGTTGCTAAAATCAACTAACGAGTATCTGGAGAGGATGTTGAGACTATTGCAAGAAAATGTGGACACTGTCCATTACATTGAGTTTTTAAAAGAACTTTACGCCCGTTATCCCACCAGTTTTCTTGTACTGGAGTCTCTTAGCAGTTTTTACCTGCAGAAGGGAAAATTAAACCAGGCACTACTTTATGCAACAAGACTGGTTAACGTTAATCCATCGAGGGCAAAGAGCCACTATTTAAGAGGAGAGATACTTGAAGATATGGGGCGTTTTAATGAGGCGTTTATTGAATTTCAAAAGGCTGGAGCAGGTGGATTGACCTCGATTGAGTTTGCAAAAAGGTTTATCAAATTGGGCAGGAAATTGGGGAAGGAAGATGTGGCTATTGAGAATCTCCGGAGAATAGATTCACCGGATATTAAGAAGTTTCTTGAATCTATTGATGAGGAGTAAGAGAAGTGTTGACTTGGTCAGGGAAACGAGGGATAGATTTTGGGGCCGAAGCAGGGGGGGAGGTGTAACCATGAGGGCAAAGAAGTCAGGGAAACGAGGGATAGATTTTTTGGTGGTGCTTCCCCGCAATGCTCCGCATTGCGGGGAAGCACCACCATGTAAACTCTCATCCCCTTCCTTCAGAAATAAAAATGAAAAAGGAATTTTTTAAAAGCATCAAGGAGAACGTTATGAAGAAGATTATTCTACTAACCTTTATACCAATACTCCTCTTCGCTGGAGGGGTATCGTTTAACGGGAGATTGAATCTTGATTACACGTTGAGGCCGGAAAGGAAAGATTCCATAAATCCGTCCAGTACTTTTAGAGTAAATTTATCAGGTGGTATCAATTTTTACGGTATAAATGCTGGCATTAATTTGTTTTTTAATTCTGACGATAAATTCACACCGCAAACAAGCTCTTTTTATTCATTAACTCCAGCATGGAGCTGGGGACGGATTTACATTGGTGACTTTGCTCCCTCATTTTCGAATTTGACACTCTCAGGCGTAAGTATCCGTGGCGGTGGACTCGAACTTTTCCCCGGCCCCTTTAAACTTTTTGTTGTCTCCGGCGAATCAAAGAGGAGTGTTAATGATTCCACAGGTAATGGCTTTACAAAATATATCTGGGGAATAAAGCTCGGTCTCGGAAGGGAAACAGGAACAAGCATAGCAATTTTAAATGCAAGGGATATACCTTCATCACTTCCTGACTCCCTACGTGATGGAATGACACCTGAAGAAAATTGGGTTGCCGAGCTTCAGCAAAAAGTCTCACTATTCAAAGGGAGATTTACCATTTTAATGGATGGTGCCCTATCTCTCTTGACTCGCAATATTTACGCAACGCCAATCTCTGACAATAATATTCCTGATTGGGCCGCTTCAAATTTTAACGTGAATTTGTCAAGTAACTCTGACTATGCATATCGCATTGAATCCAGATTACGGACACATAGATTTTCATTAAACTTTGCCCATGCTTATATTGGTCCTGGATTTGAGTCTCACGGCCTGCCAGGTATCAATAATGACAGAATCGAAGAAAAAGCTGGAATTAATATCTCACTCGGTAGATATGGCAGTATGGGAGCAAACGGTTCCTATTCCCACGACAATTTGATTGACTTGAATGAAGCAGAGACCAGAAATACAGTTGGGAATTTTTTCCTGACACTTGTGCCTTCCCGCATATTGGTACTAACTTCTTATACAATGCTCAGTAAAATGGACAGGAATTCCAGTCAAAATGATACACTCGAGCTTACAAACACCTCAGTTTCTACTTCAGTATCCACAAATTTGAGATTAAGTAAAAAAATAAATGCGGGAATCTCTGCCTCCCTTTCAAATACGGAGGTTCAGACAGTTATTAAAAATACAGAGGCAAGAGTTGTCTCATTTAATGCAAGGATTAATCACAAGTTCAGTCGAATATTTAGTTACTCATTGACAGGTGGTGTGGTAAAGACAACCTCAGACACTCTTGAAGAGACGTCTATAACCCCTGGTGTCAACTTCAGTTTTACACCTGGGAGAAAATTCAGATTAAGGGTCGGTGTTAGATCTGGAATTTCTGAGAATAAAACAATGGTAAGTTTTAGCGCAAGAAGTGTTTTAAAGTTAACCCCTAAGGATGCGATTTCTATCAAGGTTACGTCTGAAAATTACATAAAGCCTGAATCAAATCCTAATTCGTTGACCATCAAACTCAGCTATGGAAGAGGTTTCGGGAAAAGAATTTTTTAATTTTCCCTGTCAGTCGAAGATTTAAGAGGTGTTATCTTTCCATCACTCCGAATTCTGCAAGCATTAAAGGCTTATTGGGGAAATCCTCCGTCAATTCCTGGTAGATGGGAGTCATAATGTCATCAAACCAGACCCATGATTCATCCTGAGTCTGGGCACCGTAGAGGGAAAAGCCGATCCACTCGACACAGTCATCTCCAGGATAGTAATTTTCAATGGAGTTCCAGCTTGTTTCCGGATATGAGTGATCGTTGGGCTGAAAGTACCAGATGGCGTTTGTTGCCCCTGTCTGCCTGAAGATTTCTACGACGTGTCTAAAGGCGTCGACATAACGTTCAGGGCCATCTGGTTTATCTGGATCCCCGTATCCAGTAGTAGAATCCGCACCCTGGAAAACCCCTGACCATGGGAACCAGTTTCCGTTCATCTCCATTGCAAATGTGATAAATACCGGCTTCCCGAACTGCCGGATGATATCTGCTATTTGCGTCAAAAACTGATCGAAATCTCCATCAATTATCCTTTGAAGTGAATAGCGGGGTTGAAAGCTGCTCTCCCAGTAAGGTTCACCCCACGGCATCAATCTAACCATTGGGATTGCCCCATATCGTGAAATTTCATTCAGATTGTGAGCAATCCAGTCAAAATTATCACCGTCTACATACTCTCCCCAGAAGATGGAAAAGGGTGAGAAAGCCACAGATTTGCCTACGAGTTGTGCAAAGCTGTCTAATTTTGTCGTGAAGGCTGAATCCTCGTTTGTACCCCAGCCTGGCATTGCACCAAAGAAACAGCCTGTCTCTGGCGGCAAGATATTCATGCCTGAGTCTGGAAGCGCCTCTTTTCCAAGATAGTAGTTAGATGAGATGCCTTCTCTGAATGCGTCGAGAGCCCATGGAGATGAGTTTACACGCAGATCTGACCAGGAGCCGTCACTGTTCTGCCATTCCTCACTCCAGATGACGGCTATTTTTATACGTGTGTACTTTGTCCGGATAGAGTTTAACGCCTCTAAATACCACTGGGCTTTAAGGTTGTAAATCTCGTTGTTATTTACATTACAACCTGAGATTGCGATGACAGCTAAAAGAATTAAAACCCTTCTCACGATGCAAAACTGATTCTTATGGTTTCTTCAAGATTTTTGGGTGAAAACGATGTCAGGGTGTAAATCTTATTGTCTTCACAGGTACTTCCAGCAAGTAACATCTTGAGCTGGTCTCTGGTTACAGGTGAGTAAGTTCCACCTAACCAAGCAAGGATAGAAACAAGTTTTACAGGTATGTGAATAAACGGCCTCCTGACGTTGAACTGCTCTTTTATCATTGTCAAGAATTCCTTGTAGGTAACAGCATTCGGTCCACAGGTGCCAAAAGTGCCCTTTATTCCCTGAAGAATACCTCTCCTCACAATTTCAGCAAGGTCACCAACAAAGACTGGCTGTATTTTGTAGTTCCCGTCTCCTATCACGGGGATGAAAGGTGAAAGCCTGAACATCAGCTTCAACATTTTAGTAAAATCACCGTCGGGGCCCAGTACTATTGAGGGTCTCAAAATGAGGTATTCAAGGCCAGATTTTCGAATCTCTTCCTCAGCCAGCCATTTGGTTTTCATGTATGCCTCGTCCCTCATGTCGTTTACACCGGCAGCACTGATGTAAACAAACCCCCGGGCTCCAGTTTTATGGGCGATTTCCAATAAATTTTTCACTCCAACATAGTGAACCTTGTCAAACTTTTTATCCCTCGTCTCCTTAATTATCCCGGCAAAATCAATGATGTAGTCAATATTGTCATCAATTTTTAGCGTTGTAATGTTGTCTATTCTGCAAGGTGAGTGGATTTTTATCTTTGGGCTTGAAACCGCGGGTCTACGTTTATTCATACAGACGATAATCTCGTCGAAGTGGTCGTCATTTATTATGATTTTCAGGAAATTTGTCCCGATAAATCCTGTGCCACCGACAAGGAATATTTTCATTTTTTCTCCGCCTTTCTTAAAATTTCATTTGCCGGTAGGCCTCTACGGGCAAAATAATTCCACACCTTGCGACGCACCTTTTCATCCCTGGAGTCGCCAAGCATTTTTCTTGCCCTTTCAACGGCAAGCTCCATAACGTAATCTTCGTTGTAAAATTGCTCCAACGATTCCCTGATTACAGAATCTGAGATCCCTCGTTTAAGAAGTTCAGAACGTATATATCCAGGTCCATAGAGTTTTTTCATTTTTATTTTAATAAATTCCTCTGCATAACTGAAGTCATCAATATATCTCCATGATTCCAGTTTTTCGATAATCTCATCTATCTCATCTGATTCGACCCCACGTTTTTTAAGTGCCAGTCTTAGTTCCTTCTCTGTTCTTGGCCTTCTTGATAAAAGATACAGCGCATATTCCATTGGCCCACGTTTTTTCATTTGATGTAGACTACTTTCTTGAGATCTTTGAGAATAGCCTGATAATCGGCCTTTTCTTCCTCCACGCGATCCATCATCTCCTCAAGCACACGTGTGAATTCCTCACTCGTGTACTCGGGATAGCGAGACGTCAAGAAGTTGTAGACTTTCCTGCCCAGAGTTGTTGGGAAAAGGTAGTGGCCTCTCTCGACGATATATTTTCTGTCCAGCAATGTTTGTACAATCTTTGCATAGGTGGATGGCCGCCCGATGCCCCTCTTCCTCATCTCCTCGATTAAACTTCCCTGCGTAAATGGTACAATTGATGGTATAAATTCTAACCTTTTATCCTTGATTTTCAGATCCTGTGGAATCTGGTAGGTTTTTATTGGAGAAATGAGGTTGAATCCATCCTCAACTATTCTCACGGGAAGCTCTTCCTCGTGTATTGTTTCTCCCCTCAAACTTATTGTCAGTTTTTCGAATTCAACCTTAGTCTCTTTCATCTGTGAGGCCATAAATCTTTTCCAGATGATGGAATAAAGTTTCAATGCATTTTTAGGGTCATCGAGTTCAATTTTCCCCTCTCTGATCATAAAGCTCAATTCATCTGGAGGAATGGGCCTTGTGGGCCTTATGCACTCATGGGCGCCGCCTTCACCCCACTTACGAAAGTGTAAATATTCTTCCCCAAATGCGTCAGAAATATACTCTCGTGCTACTCTGAAGCCGGCGTCTGAAACGCGTGTAGAATCTGTCCTGTGATAGGTTATGAGCCCCTTTTCAAAGAGTTCCTGAGCCAGAGCCATTGTCTTCTGAGCCGATGCAAATGAAGATGCCGCCTTTAGCATTTCGCCCGTGTTGAAGGGGGGAGCAGGTGAAAGTGTTTTAACCCCAGCTTTTTCGAATTTGATTTCAACTTTGTCCAGTTCATCAAAAGTTCTTTTTGCTTTTTCCGTATCCTGAGTTTTGAATGAAATTTTTAGGCCGTCGATTTCAAGAGTGATGAGGCCAACCTTTTTCTTCCTTTCTTCCTCTCTTTGAATGACCCATCCGAGAACCGGAGTCTGTACCCTGCCGGCTGAGAGTGATTTCATCCCGAATGCACGCTGAAGTTTCCCGGAGAGAGAAAATCCAACCCATCTGTCGGCGATTCTCCTCAGGATCTGGGCCTTCACCATGTTTTCATTAACATCTCTTGGATTTGAAAGCGAATTTCTGAAGGCCCTCGGAGTTACCTCGTGAAATTCGCTTCTATTAATGTTTTTATTGAATGGCATCAGGTTCAAAGTGATGTCCCAGGCAATTTTTTCACCCTCAGAATCGGGATCAGTTGCCACAAAGATTTCCTGGACCTCCATTGCAAGTTCTCTGATTGCCTGGATAATTGTTATTTTGTCCTGATCCGGCTTTCTCCCTGACCTGCAAAATTTTTCAGTTGTCTGCTCCCCTGTGGCTGTACACCTCTTGATTGTCGAATAGACAGGAATAAATTTTCCGTTACTTTCAAGTACCCCGTAAATTCCACCCTTTTCAACGAGGTCGAGAACGTGTCCGAGAGACGCCGTGATGATCAAAACTCTGTCCCCAAGATTTACTTCGTAGGCAAGGGATTCGCCGATCCATCGCTTCTGCGGCCTCCCGAAAAATCCTGCTATGGTGCGTGCCTTGTTGGGAGATTCCACGATCACAAGTGTGGATTTAACGAGGTCTCTTCGCTCAGTTTCAAGTTCGCCTTTTAAAATTTTTCTAACCCTCTCTCTATCCTGATCAATCTCTCGAATTACGCTTTTAATGTCGATTTTTTCGTACTCCTGGAATTCAATTTCAAGATTCATGCTCGTTCTCAACCTTCTCTCGAGACTCCTGAAGGCTTTTGGATTGTAAACGAGGGAGACTGCAAGTCCTTCTGTCAATCCTCCAGCGAATAGTCTTGAAGTCCTACCTGTTGCCTGAATATATGATGTCGCATCACCGAGGACGATCATCAATTTTTCGTCCTGATAGATGAGGGACATTTCGTCGGAGGATTTTATTTTCTCAATTATATCCTGGCGTGCCAGTTGCGTTCTTATGAAATCTGCAATCTCATTGAGCTTTTCCAGAACCGATGGATATTTTTCAAGCTGTTCTTCACGCAAATAAATGTATTTGTTCAGGAAATCCATGTATTCTTCAAGCTTTTCGCGCTCCTCGGGGAGGGCGATTCGCAGAGGAAACATCAATTTGAGTAGGTTTGATGGAACTATGGAATCGACATTTGCGGGAAAGACCATCTTTGGAACACCTAAGAAAATGGCATATCGAATTCTTTCAGGCATATCGATCCCTCTCACCAATGGATTCTGGTGGTGGGAAAGACCAATTAAGACTTTAACCTCGCCAGATTTGAATTTTTCGAAGGCGTCCTTTTCGTCGTATGAAAGGGCGTGGTTTTTGAGCTTTTCTCTAACCTTTTCAACCCATTCCTTCCCGAGGTCCATGGAAATGTAAACAAGTCCTCCGTCACCCAGTTGCTCCACCAATTCTGGAAGCTTTTCCAGTCCCTCTTTTGGTGAATTAACAGAGATGTATGTGTCAACGACGTTTCTAATATTCGTCGTGGATTTCTGAACGTCAAAACCGAGGAGATTCTGGAAAAGTTTGACCCGCCTCGTTCTCGGCTGAACAGTTGCAGACGAAATGACAAGGACTCCCAGTGGTTTTCTCTTTATTTTTTGATTTGTGGAGAGCAGGGCACGCTTTATATCTCTATCGGTGAAACCGAGTAATTTAACGATGTAATCGACATTTTTCGAAGTCTTTAAAAGTGAATCTACATCATCGACGAAGATGAAACCAAACCTGAAGTTTTTTAGTGTCTCGAAATTTTTATAAAGGAACATGTGGGTTGTGACGAGTATTTCAAAATTTCCCGATGCGATCTTCTCCCGTTCATCTTTTTTACCGGTGTAGGCGACGACATTTTTATCCGTAATTGAGTTCAGTCTATCCCTCACCTGCTGGACAAGGACCTTTGTGGGAACGATGATGTAAGATTTCACGTCCAAGAATACAGACATCATTATTCCGAAGGTGGTCTTCCCGACTCCAGTTGGAGCGAGAATAGCGAATGAGTTGCCAAGGATCACTCTCCTTGCCCAGGTTTCCTGCAATGCCCACGGCAGGAACCCCAGTTTTTCTT